>JALFFZ010000092.1 GCA_022777585.1 Bacteroidales bacterium
AGGTGGTGCCTGAGAACGGCAGGCTCAAGGTCATGCTCGAATGCGAAAGAAATGATGTGCAGATAAGATATACATTGGACGGGTCGGAGCCTTGTGCACGTTCTCCTCTCTACAGGAGGCCTCTGGAAATCTCCGGGGACGAAAATGTTATGGCAGCGACGTTCAGGGATGGCGAAATGCTCGGAAAAATTCTTATATTGCCGCTGAAATGGAACAAGGCCACTGCCTGCAGCTTTGTATATGGAGGGGATCCGGTTCTGGTGAACGGAGTTCGCGGAAGTCTCCGCAGATCCGATTCCGAGTGGGCGGCTGCAGCTGATATTGACAGTCTATGCATTGACCTAGGCCGTGTTGCAGATGTGAAGAATGTCATCCTCGGTGCTGTCAATGACTTTGGTATGGCGGTTCATCTTCCGCAGAAAGTTGAGGTGTCACTGAGTGTTGACGGGAAGTCATTTGACAAGGTTGGAGAATGGAATATTGCTGATAACCAAGTATTTGCCAAGGGAACTTTCGTCATTGACACTGGCGTTTCCCTTGGGCGGCCAGCTGCTGCGAGATATGTGTCGGTCAAAGTCGCCGGCCAGGGCAGGACGCCGGCATTGCATTGCCGCCCCGCCAGCGAATCGAGAATGTATTTTGATGAAATCATAGTCCGATGAAACACAGAATCCTTACCCTGACGTTTATGCTTGCCGGAATGCTGACGGCATCTGCAGGCATTTTACCCGGCCGTTACACGGTAAAGCCTGTAGCAAGGCCTGAATATGCGCTGACCACGCCTTCTGCCCTGTCCTCCGGGGTTAATGCCGCCGGGGCGATGGTGGGGGAGAAGACCCAGGTATGGTCATTGTCAATGTTGTCCGGCAGCGTCCGCCTCTTTGACTGCAATGGCTACGCCCTGGCAGCATCGGAGAACGGGCTTGTCCGCCTTGCGGAGAACAATGGAAGCGACGAGTCCCAACTCTGGACAATCGAGAATGTGGCCGGGACGGATACTTACTTCGTCATTCCTTCCAACAAGCCTGACCTTGTGGTTGCGCTTGAGGGCGGGACTTCAGTTGTGCTTGCGAAACGTGCTGATTTACAGAAGAATCCGCGTGCCCGCTGGAGATTCACTCCACTTGAGGAGGATGAGGCAAGGATGAGCGAAACGGGGGAGAGGAACATCTGGGAAAATGAGACTGTGTTTGCCATCAACAAGGAGGAGGCGGTGGCTACCTATATGCCGTATTCATCTGTGTCAGAAATGCTTGCAGATGCTGAACGGTTCGCCCGCCCTTGGACTGACCCGGTCAGCAGCCGCTATTCTGACCTGAATGGAATGTGGAAATTCCACTTCGTCGAGGAGCCTTCATTGCGCCCCTTGGATTTCTGGAAGGCCGACTACGACTGCTCCGGCTGGGGTGAAATCAAGGTGCCTTCATGCTGGGAGATGCAGGGCTGGGACAGACCGATTTATGCCAATGTGGAATATCCGTTCGACAACACCCCTCCTGTAATCCGTGCCCGCCCCGGATTCAATGACGGCGGCAAGAATTACGGAATCAACCCTGTAGGCTCATACATCAGGGTATTTGACATCCCGGAAGACTGGGCAGGAAGGCGTACAATCCTGCATTTTGACGGTATATATTCGGCCGCTAACGTATGGGTGAACGGGGAATATGCGGGTTATACCCAGGGTGCGAACAATGTTTCCGAATTTGACATTACCGCATTGGTGAAGAAGGGTTCCAACAGGCTCGCTGTGGAGGTGTTCCGCTGGAGTGACGGTTCATATCTCGAATGTCAGGATATGTTCAGGATGAGCGGAATATTCAGGGATGTGTATGTTTACAACGTTCCTCTTGCATCTGTCCGTGACCATGTCATAACTTCTTCATTGTCAGAGGATCTGAAAAGCGCTGGCCTGAATGTGAGACTCAGCCTCGACAATGCGGCGGATGAGCCTGCCCGGAAGTCCTTGGACGTGGTTCTGCTTGACCCGGAAGGGGAGAGAATCGCTTCTGCTGCAGCCAGTGTCGAGCTCGGACCGCTTGAGAAAGGCAGGATTGCCAATGTGGCCATGTCTCTGCCCGAGGTCGCTCTCTGGTCTTCGGAACATCCTGAACTATATACTGTTATGATTGTTCAGAAGGATGCTTCCGGCAAGGAGGAGATGGCCTTCAGCACCAAGTATGGTTTCAGAACAATTGAAATAAGGAACAGCCTTCTTTATATCAACGGGAAGCGGGTCTTCCTCAAGGGCGTTAACCGCCACGACACTGATCCGGTGAACGGGCGCAGCGTCACTGCGGAGTCAATGCTGAAGGATGTGCTTCTGATGAAGCGGAACAATATCAATACTGTCCGCACCAGCCACTATCCCAATCAGGCCAAGATGTATGCGATGTACGACTATTACGGTCTGTATGTGGTGGATGAGGCTGACCTTGAGGACCACGCCAACCAGAGCATATCCGAACTGCCTTCCTGGATTCCGGCGTTCAATGACAGGATTTCCAGGATGGTGAGACGTGACCGCAACCATCCTTCGGTAATAATGTGGAGCCTTGGCAACGAGGCCGGTGCCGGAAGCAATTTCGAACATTGTTACAATGTGGCCAAGTCATTGGACAGCAGGCCTGTACATTATGAGGGGACCAGGGTCGGCGGGCTGCCTTACGGTGGAGGTGCATACAGCGATTTCTATTCCAAGATGTATCCGAACATGGAGTGGATGGATGAAAACTCCCACGGTCTTGACAAGCCTATGTTTCTCTGCGAATACGCTCACGCAATGGGCAATGCAATCGGCAATCTGGACTTTTTCTGGAAGTCAATCCGCAATTCGTCCTGCATCATAGGCGGCTGCATCTGGGACTGGGTTGACCAGGCCATTTATGAACCGTCTGAGCTGAAGGCAGGCAATCACGAGGGCCGGTACCGCACCGGTTATGATTTTCCGGGCCCTCATCAGGGCAATTTCTGCAGCAACGGAGTAGTGCTTCCGGACAGGTCCGAGGGACCTAAACTGGCAGAGGTCAAGGCTGTGCACCAGTTCGTCGACTTCTCATTGGAAGGCATTGACAATCAGAGGAATTGCGCCACTGTAGGGATTGTGAACAATTATGATTTCACCTCTCTTTCGGAGTTTGATCTGCGATACGAAATCCTGCAGGATGGCTATGTCGTCTCGACCGGCATCACCCCTCTTGCGGATGTGCATCCGGGCGATTCTGCTGTCGTGGTTCTTCCGCTCCGGAAGGTTTCGCTCAAGCGTTCAGAGGCTAATGGCCATGAGATATGCCTGAACTGCCGTCTGGTACGTAGAAATGCAACTGTATATGCCTCAGCCGGTCACGAGGAAGCTGCCGTGCAGTATGCTCTGACGGAGTATAGCTATCCTGAACTGAAGCCGGTACGCCGGACCTCCATTGGCATAGAGTCGGATGATGAATTGTCCAGGTTCGTGAACAAGGGAGTCTCCCTAGTTGTCGATCGCAGGACTTCCCGTGCTGTCTCATTGACCATCAATGGTCTGGACTTTTTCAAGGAGGGAAGTGGCTTCGAATTCGACAACTACAGGTACATCGAGAATGACCGGGGCAATGTGTCTCCTGAGGATGGCCTGGCCGAAGATGGCAAGGTCGAGTATGAGGTTATTGACAATGTGCTGATAAAGGTTGTCACCACCCGTCCCGGCAAATTGGCCGACAGGGATATAACTTACCTGGTGGGACCGGCTTCAGTGGATGTAATAGTCAGAATCATTCCGCATTCCTCCGGGCTGATGAGAGCCGGAGTCTCCTGCTTCATTCCGTCAGTCTATGACAATGCAAGTTATTATGCCAAAGGACCTTGGGACAACTACAACGACAGGAGCGCATCCTCCTTCCTTGGCCGTTACACATCGAAAGTGGCAGATATGAACTATCCTTATATCAAGCCGCAGAGCGCGGCCAACAGGGAAGGTCTCCGTGAGTTGTCATTGACTTCTGATGCCGGTGCCGGCTTTGTGATTGAGGCATTGTCGGATTGCTCATTCTCAGTCTGCAACCATACTGACCTTGAACTGAAGAATGCGTTTCACCAATGGGAACTGCCTGAGACAGACAGGATTGTCCTGCATCTGGATGCTGTGCACAAGGGCGTTGGAAACGGCAGCTGCGGGTATCAGACAGGTACTCTCAGGCAGTATTGCGTGCCTGAGGATGAACATTGTCTGAGTTTCAGGATATCCCGGAAATAATTGACTCGAAATTCGTCCCGACTTCCATAGCGAACCTTGGCTGCTGCCGGTGTCCGCAAGCATTTGAAAATCACATTGATGTGCAAGATTATGCCTGGCAGTGGAAGCGGCTCGAGCGCCGCTTCCACTGCCATCGCACATCTGCGCATCACCGTGAAGACATCTGAAAGCCGTGCGGGTCTACCGTGCGGGTCTGCCTTCCGGGTCTTCGCATGGGTGATGTGATCAGAGACAATCCCTGAGAATCGCTGCTATATCCTCCTCGTAAAGCGGAGCCCAGGCATTCTCAAGTCCCTCATTGACAGCGATATGGTGAGCCATTTCGTCAATGCGGCTGCCGTCGATTCCCACTTCGTGGAGTGTCATGGGCAGACCTATTTCACGGTAGAAATCGTGGATTGACTGTATTGCCTTTTCCGCAATTTCCATCTCAGGCAATGCCGGGTCGATTCCGAAGACTCCGGTGCCGAAAGCGACGAAACGCTCCAATGTCTTTTCGCTGAGGATGTGCTTCATCCAGCGTGGTGTCACAATGGCCAGCCCCTCTCCGTGATTGATATCGTAATGTCCTGACAATGCGTGTTCTATGGCGTGCATTGGCCAGCCACTCTCGCTGTTGCCGAGGGAGTAGATTCCATTGCAGCCGAGTGTGGTCGCATAGAAGATCTCGGCGCGCGCCTCGTAGTTTTCAGGGTCTTCGAGCACTATTCTGACATTCTTCATGAGCGATTTTATGGCACCCTCCATGAAGGCATCGTTCATCATTATGTGTTCCCCGCAGAAATATTGCTCCATAATATGGTTGATGCAGTCCGAGACACCCGCAAGTGTCTGTCTTACAGGCAATGTGAATGTGTATGTCGGGTCGATGAACGACACGGCCGGGAAGACCAGGTCGGAGAAGTAGGCCAGTTTGTCATTGGTGTCGGTGCGTGAAATCACACCGCCCCTGTCGTACTCCGAACCGGTGGCCGCCAGGGTGATGATGTCCACTATAGGAATTGCCTTCAATGTCGGGACCTTCATTGTGATGACGTCCCAAGGGTCGGCGTCCGAGCAGGCCGCGCCCGCTATCGCCTTGGTGCAATCGAGTACGGAACCTCCTCCAACAGAGAGGATTACGTCAATGTTCTTTTCCTTGCAGATTCTGACTCCCTCCAATACTGAAGGGTCGTATTTCGGGTTCGGCTCAATGCCGGGCAGCTCGTAGATTTCCTTGTCTTTCAGGATTTCCCTGACCTGGTCGTAGAGGCCGGACCTCTTGATGCTGCCTCCTCCCCAGGTGATGAGAACCCGTTTCCCGAATTTCTCCATTACGTCATGAAGTTTTTCCTGCACCACGCCCCGGCCGAAAATCAGCCTGGTCGGCGTCTGATAATCGAAGTTTACCATATTCTGTGTCTTCTTGGTTTATTATTGTTTCGATGGTTCGTTCCCGGGCATCAGGAGGCCCCGGCCAACTCCTGTACTCTTGCAAAGATAGCAATCTTCAGGCAATATGCGTTTGGTAATCCGGAGGAGAATAGATAAATTAGTGAGTGCAAAAAACACGCTTATGAAGATTACAATTATCGGCGCCGGCAATATGGGCGGCGCATTGGCCCGTGGATGGGCCGGGACTGGGATGCATAGAGTTACTGTTACGGCAAGGTCGGAGGAGACCCTTGCAAGATATGCCGGCATCACGGGAATCTGCACTTCGCTGGACAATGTCTCGGCGGTAAGGGATGCCGACATCATTGTCCTGGCCGTCAAGCCCTGGCTGGTCGAGAGTGTTTGCCGGCAGATTGCAGGGGCGGTTGACTTCGGCAGGCAAATGATACTGTCCGTTGCGGCGAATGTCTTCACGGACACATTGCGGAATTATCTCGGCAATGAGCAGGCAAAGGTTTTATACGTGATGCCCAATATCGCTGCTGAATATTGTGAATCAATGACTTATCTGGCCGCAGCCTCCGGTATTGCAGATGATGACATTGCCATTGTCCGGGAACTTCTCCTCCAGGTCGGAAAGGTCAAGGCCTGCGCTGAGAAAGATGTTGCCGCCGGAAACATGCTCTCCGGCTGCGGAATCGCCTACGTCATGCGTTTCATCCACGCGATGATGGCGGGCGGGGTCGAGATGGGATTGTATCCCAAAGAGGCCCAGGAGATTGCAATGCAGACTATGAAGGGGGCTGTGGCTGTGCTCGAGGGCCAGAAGATTCATCCGGAGGTCGCCATTGACAAGGTGACAACCCCGGGAGGTCTGACTATCAGGGGATTGAATGAGCTTGATCATGCCGGCTTCAATTCCGCAGTTATCCGCTGCCTCAAGGCCGGGCTTGTGGAGCCGCGTAAATGATGCAGCCGCCGCATCAGAACTTGTATCTGACTTCAACGCCGACGCCATAATGGTCACCCGGCCTGCGAATCAGATGGCCTGAATATGCTCCCTGCAGAATAATGTCGTTGGATAGCCTCAGGTAGCATGCATCAATGGCCGCCTCGAAATGCTTGCCGAAACTGCGCTCAATACGGCCTCCGAAATTGTAGGCGAGGTCCGCGCGCCGGTAGAGATCGAGGGTTGAGCCGTAGCTGATGTCTCCGTGGACATTGATGCGGAAACCTGCCGGAAGGCCCTGAGTGAGGTCAGCGTGAGCCGCTACGCCCCAATTGTCATTGCTGAGACTTACCGATTCTGCGATTCTTTTATCCCACAGGGCGGATACGCTTGCGTTGATCTCTGTAGTCCTTGAGGCCTTTATTTTGAGTGACGGAGTGATGTTGACGGCGTGTCTGACACCCTCATTGCTCCATTGGTATATCCTGATATTGCTGCGTTCCATCCAGATTGCGTTGAAGCCGTCCTGTGTGTAAAGGTAGGACGCATTCAGATGCGCTGACAATGAAGGAAGTTTCCAGTCGAAGTCGAATGAAACCTTGTGAAGATGCATGCCTATAATGTCGCTGTTGCCTGCCCGGATGGCGAGAGGTTCCCGGACTTCAGCGGGATTGAGATAATGCAATGATGGACGTACCAGCAGTTTGTCGTATTTCAATGACAGCAATACTTCAGTATCAGGATGCCACTCTATTATTGCTCTCGGGAGGAAATCGTGAAGATTCCGCCCGTTCATTGAGGTATAAGCATATTCAAATTCTGCATATAATCGCAATGATTTGACAGGTAGGTAGTTATATGACGCCATCACGGCTCCTGTCCTATAGCGGTGAGTGAAAATGTTTTTCAACGTCAAGGCATTATCCAGCCATTGGTGGTCTTTGCTCCGGGCAAGCCGGTTCTCATAGCGGGCAGCTGCCTGAAGGTCGCCACATCCGAAATGATGGCTGTAAGACAGATTGAAGTTGTGGTGAAAAGTGAGTTCCAATTCCTTGAAAAGGCTCTCGGAAAAGGCGCTATATTCTTTAAGACTGATGGAGTTCAACTGCTTTTCGACTTCCTCTCCATCATGCCTGAATGAATACTCCGCCTTGATTCTGTCTTTTTCACTGATGGTATATTCGTATCCTGCATTCACATTGTAGCAGTTCTCGGTAAGAATTGGGGAATTCAGACTCCAATGTGTCTTGATCGGTTCTAAACCTTCGGCAAACAAACCTTCCTTGAGAGTACCGTTTTCGTGGCTGGTTGAATTCTTTCCATCGAATTCGAGGGTGAAGCGGTGATTGCCTCCCGGGTTGTATCCAAGGCTGAAGCCATAATGTGGAACAACTCCGGAAGCCTCAGTATAAAGTGTGGAAAGATATACGTTCCCGGCATTTTCCGAGAGAGGCGCTGTTCCGGTGAAAGTATACAGCTCCGCTTCTGTCAGTTTGGATGAATAGGGAGTAATGCCGCTTACCCCGGCGTATGACTTGAAGTCAATTGTCCTGCTGGCGACATTGAACTTGAGATTGGCCTTGTATGGGTCCGTGTGACCGTATCCACCTCTGATTACCGCCTCTCCTGCCAGTTTTGTCCGATCTGTCTGCGCTGCCTGTCCTGCAGTCACGCTCTGTCCGAAGGCGAAATGGTTCAATGCTATTGCAAGGCTTGCGGCCGATATGATTCTCTTTATATCTAAGCTTTTCATATTGAATGAATTATACTGTTTTTCGATGCTTTACAATACCGACATATATAAGTAGTACGATGTTCATCATCAGGGCGTATATTATCGCCGGAATAGCGATTCTTCCGTCATTGAAGACAAATGGGCTGCCTGCAATTGCAATGGCCTGTGCAGCATTCTGCATTCCCACTTCAATTATGATTGTTCGCCTCTCGCTGGCCATGAGTCTGAAAAGGAAGCATAGCCCGGCTGCGGCAGCCATTGCGCATAGCAGGAGAACTGTAGTTGCAAGGCCCAGGGTCTGGAAATTGTCCCCGA
This sequence comes from Bacteroidales bacterium, assembly GCA_022777585.1. Classification (GTDB taxonomy): domain Bacteria; phylum Bacteroidota; class Bacteroidia; order Bacteroidales; family UBA932; genus Cryptobacteroides. Next base: position 8,608 of record JALFFZ010000092.1, read on the forward strand.
TGGTGCTGCGATGCTGGATGAAGAAAACTGCCGCGAGGAAGAGTAGGGCAGGGAAGGCGAGGCGGGAGATGACATGGTCCGTCTTGATCGCCCATTCTTTTTTCCAATGCCTCAGACCGATGCCGAGAATGATAGGCAGGAGCATTGTCACTATGTTCTGCATCAATAGGTTACGTACCGGAAGATGGATTCCGACAACGGCTCCGGTATGTGCGGTCACTGCCTGCATTACAAGCGGAATGGTGAATAGTGTGACAATGCTGCTGACAGCTGTCAGGGAAACTGAAAGTGCAACATCTCCCTTCGCCAGTTTGGAGAAGACATTGCTGGAACTTCCGCCCGGGCAGCAAGCTATGAGCACCAGTCCGATGCTCATCAAGGGACTGAGGTTGAGCAATGATGCTATGCCCCATGCTATAAGCGGCAATATTACAATCTGTCCGGCAAGACCTGCGATGAAGGCCTTGAACCTTTTCAGAACAAGAAGGAAATCCTTACCTTCCAGTGTAAGCCCCAGATCAAACATCAGCAATGTCAGAATGGGCAGCACTATCAGGATACTGTTCATACTATGCTATTTTGGTTTAACCTGTGCAAAAATAGTAAAGAATATTGGAAGTGGAAAATGACCCCGCCTCAGGCATTCAGAAAGCGGCTGGCCAGCCGCTTGGGTTATTACTGCTCGTCCGATAAATCATGTATTTCATAAAACCGCCAATGAGATGTCCTGGGATTTGGTCTGAAATACATGCAGGCCGCTACTGGTTGTTGCGGATGCAGCGGACGTGGCAGGCGTTGGTAATGTTGTTGTAGCCATTCTCAATCTCTTCAACCTTGTCAACGGCATATTTACCGTCAACGGCAGCCTGAAGTTGCGTGATGGCAGCCTCAATCTTCTCAGTCTTGTCTTCAAGAGCGGAAACCCTGTCCTCAAGGGTATTGACCTTATCGCAACCAGCAGAAAGCAGGGCAAAAGCCAGAACTACTCCAATTAAATGTAACTTTTTCATAATATCTTGATTTAAAGATTCTCAGATATTGCAAAACTCACTTATTGCAAACTTCGGCCACTGGCAAAATTAGAAAATAATCAGTGACCTCCAAAGTATTTTCAAGCACGTCATTTGTGTGTCTTTCTTTTGTCAGCATTCCATGCATATTTTCATCAAAAAGGCCGTATCGGACCCGATGTCTCTAAAATGACTACTTTTTGTCTTTATATGGCAGCGGGGTCCGTTGTTTAATTCTAAATCACTATGCTACAGCGAATTACCTCGCGCATTGACTTGCGTGTTCCAAAGTATGATGCCACATTTGCATATGCTTCTGGGGCGTCAAAGCCGGTGGCTACATTATGGCAATAATGCGTCAGCATCGTCTATTGGCCAGCTTCCGGAAGCACGGAAAATAGTTGAGACTCCTTATTATTTTGATGCCTATTCTCGTGAGCCACGGTATTATCAGCGCATTGCGATAGATAGAACTGTAGAAGCTGTTGCTAAAGGTCAAAAGCGAATACTTCTTGTGATGGCCACGGGAACAGGAAAGACCTTCACTTCTTTCCAAATCATTCATCGCCTGACCAAATCTGGTGCGATGAAGTTAGAAAAATTAGCATATATGCTAAACTATTAGTATATTTGCAGCAGAGTTATATGACGTGGGGTTATGAACGTGAAGAAGAAAACAACGGTTGAAAAGATTAGTGAGTCAGAGAAGACGGCTCTATATTCGATTAGTTTCGAGAAAGACGGAACTACTGAATTCGAAAAATTCGTAGAAGAATTTGAACAAAATGCCAAATACAACCGTGACTATCAACGGATAATAGCCGCATTGCAGGCAATCCTGAATCTCGGAGCTTTGGAACGCTTTTTCCGTCCCGAAGGGAAGATTAAGGATAGTGTGGCTGCGATTCCAATAGAAGGAGGAAAATTGCGTTTATACTGCCTGCGCATATCGGAACAGATAGTCATTCTGGGGAATGGAGGAGTAAAAGCAACAAGAACTTACGAGGAGGACTCAAAGCTGTACGGATATGTCCTTGACTTACAGAGGTTTGAAAAAATTCTAAATGATAATGTTGCCAAAGGATATGTAAGAATTGAGGAGAGAGAACTCAATGGCATCGATGATGTTGTTTTTGAGATATGAGAAACAAACAAGATTGGTTCAATGCAAAGCTTTCGTCTGTATCGCCGGAGATACGGACTGAAATTCAATTGTCCGCTGACATTATTGCACGCATAGACTCTATTCTCAAAGAAAAGAATATGAGTCAACGTGACTTGGCCAGAAAAATGGGCAAAAGCGAAGCGGTCGTCTCAAGGTGGACGACCGGATTCCCTAATTTGACTCTCCGCTCTATTGCAGAACTGTCAACGGCATTGGGAGAGTCGTTGATTCAAGTGACGAAATAATCAGCAAGTTTATCTCAATAACTCGAAAGTGTCATGAATCTTTGCGCATATTCTGTGCTGCTCAGATAATGGGGGTAGTGGCGCAATCATTTGCTCAGACAAATATACGTCATCATACAATACCAATTTGTCATTTTGAATATTGCCGCCTCGCAAGATTCTAATTCCTTGCGATTGGATATCGCCGTTCTGATATGAAGTGCCACTAATGTCTGAGTTTTTCAAGAAATTGTATCTAAAACCCGTAAATTGCTGAAAATAAATGGTTAATCGGGTGCATATGTCAAATATTATAGGTGCATTTGTACATATAACAAGAGACTTTGCAATTATGGCCAGACCAGTCAGCGCGGACACCACGTCCATCTCCACCTACGGGTTCAATCTGGTGGACATCCGCTGGGGGAAGAACAAGGAGCATCTGCCGCTGCGGCCTTCGAACAGAAGCAGGGGCATATAGCAGTATTCCCCGTAATAGGCGTTGAACAGCGTAAGTTGCTGCGCGCCGTATGTGTCGGCATTCGTATCGTCGGCATCTTCGAAGCCGGCCACGGGCTCAAGTTCAAACAATGTCGGGAAAGTTTGGTAATCTGCTGGGTATGAAGTAACTTTGCTCATGAAGTAAAGAAAAAATGTTTTTTAACAGTATTACAAATATAATATGTAATCCCCTGATTACCAAATAATTATGAGGTTTTCTTTACTTTCTTTATGAATATTCAGGTTAAAGTATTGATAGACTGAAGCGATGGAAACCGGATGGGATTGCGTTATTTTTTGCATAATCAATTTTTTCTATGACAGATAAATATCACTTCAGGATTGTATGGGCACTGGCTGCTGTCGCCGCATTGCTCCTCTCCTGTGAACCGAACAGCGTTACCGGAGAAGAGCCGGAACCTGGTGTCCCTGAAGTTCCTGTTGAACAGGAATGGTCGCTTGAACTTGGAAAGGTAACATCCTACAGCGCAGAACTCATTATGGAGACTGCCGCCGTTGCTGAACACGATGTGAAGATTCTATACACGGAAACAGCTTCCTCGGACCCGTTGGCCGCTGGGACTGCATACATCAGCGGTGAGGGCAGTCACTGGACGGCCGAACTCAGGGGTTTGTCCGCTTCGACCAGGTATGTGGCCGGATTGTATATTGACAATGAATTGGACCATCCGATCAAGATGTTGAATTTCCTTACACCGGAAGAAGATGCTCTCGTCACGGGTACGGAACTCAGTTCCGAAGGCAACAGCCTCCTGATATCGGGAAACGTTCTTGACTTGAGTGCAGGAATAAGCAAGTCGGTCCAGTATGGCATTGCATACAATTCTGATGTTGACCCTATGGGAAACGGAGGGCCTCTTGTCCTTTCCGGCAACCTTTCGGACAAAAGCTATTCCGTACTGCTTGAGGGCCTTGCACCCGGCGTCCTTTATTACTACAGGGCATGGGCCAATATTGACGGAGGTATACATTATGGTGGGCTCCAGACTTTTACAGTCTTATTGACTGTCGATGAATCTGAAGCGGTCGACCTCGGTTTGAGCGTGCTTTGGAGCGGCCGCAATCTCGGCACGGAATCGCCCGCACAGTATCTGGACCATTATTACGCCTGGGGAGAAACCGAGTGGCACACCGGGTCTTATGACTGGATGGTCTATAAGGACAAGGACTACAACAAGATGCCGCTGTCAATATCGGGAAATGCCGAATATGATGCAGCCACGGCTGCATTGGGTTCCGGATGGAGGATCCCGACGGCTGCCGAGTGCGAGGAACTGCTGGAAAAATGTGAAACCCGCTTTGTTCAGTCCTTCACTGACAGTAAGGAAATGAGCTGTCCGGGATTCATCGTGACCGGTCCGTCCGGCAAGTCAATCTTCATCCCTGCCGCCGGACTCAAAGTGCCTGAAACGGGAACAAGCCTCTACGGGTCCAATGCCTATCTTTGGTCCGCGGATGTCTATATGGATGCGGACAATTGCCATGACAAGGCCCGTTGCCTGGATTTCTGGAAAGACGGGGAGCCTTCTGTCGCAACAGTCTTGAGGTTCTGCGGCTTGCCGGTACGTCCGGTCAAAGACAAATCTGCTGAATAGCCTGCCGGGTCTCCCTCGCGGATTTCCCCGCTGAAAAAATTCTGTCCCGGGCGGATAATCATATACGATTTTGTGTATGTTTGTATGATTATTAATCTGATGAAGAAGATATTTGCAATCTGCCTTATGGCATTGGTCGCTTTCGGGTGCGAAGACTTGCAGCAAGGCACGCAGGGAGGAAACGAGAGCGAAAACGGAAACACAGACAACGAGACCCCGAAGTTCCCTACCTTATGGGGAATCGGAGAGGACAGCAAGCCAGTGTTCGATAAGGAGGGAACAGAGGTTTCCACATTTGAGATGCTGTCGTTCAATATCTTCGAAGAGGATCTTGAGGGAATCGAGGAGCACTGCGATTCGCTTGTATGGACAGTGAAGGATACTGAAGGGTCGCATGTCATCGTGCCGAACAACAATCTGGTCGGAAAGACAAACGAATGGACTCATTATTTCACGAAGGCCGGCAATTATGAGACTTATCTTGATGCCTGGAAAGACAATAAAGTAATCAAGCGGTCAGTCTTCTATGTGAAGGTCAAGGAAAGCGGGAAGGACTTCCTGCATATGAACTGGGCAGATATGACAAGAGGAAGCCGCAAGGAATTGTCTTCTGCACTCCAGCAGCAGTCTTTCAAGGCCTACTATCACGAAGATGATGCCGGCCATCCATATCTTGAGATTACCGTTTTAGGTGTACTCGAGGATCAGCAGGTACTTTACGATTTCATCACCGGAATATATGGGGCTCCGACCCTTACGGCAGATGACGAGGCCCTTATGAGTCATTACCAGAAATATTGCCTGGCAAAAAAGGCAGATGAATCCCCTATAGCAATATGGAGCCACGATCCTAACCTGGTGGTGCTGGTGTCAGATGATGACGAACAAGGCAATCCGGAAAGACACCTTCTGCACGTTGAACGATTGACAGTGATTAAATAATATGAGCGGAGTGAAATCAACGATGCCACTATGGAAATGGATTCTGCTGATCGTTTTCGGGTCGGCACTTTTCCTGTTTTTGTCTCAAACTGTTCCGGTTGTCGGCAGTTTCAGCAACAAAATATGGATAAAAGCTCTGCTTTTACTGCTCGGGGCGACAGCTGTACTCGGACTTTATGCAGTATGGGTGAAAGTCTTTGAGAGAAGAAAGGTCTCGGAACTTCGCCTGCAGAGAGCATTCCCTGATTTGATGACTGGTCTGCTTATTGGTGGTCTGTTCATCTCTTGTGTGGTAGGTGTGCTTGCACTTATGGGAGTTTACAGAGTTGATGCTGTTAATATAGATTGGGTAGGACTTCTGTTGAGTTTCGCTGCATTCTCTATTGTTGCAGTATGTGAAGAGGTGCTTTTCAGAGGAATCCTGTTCAGAATGATAGATGAGAGGTATGGCACCCTGCTGGCATTTATCATATCATCATTGACATTTGGCGCAGTTCATCTGATGACTGTAGATTTCTGGACTGCAATGGCCATTTCCGCTGAAGCCGGATTTATGTTGGCAGCAGCATACAAGTTCAGAAACAATCTTTGGATTCCGATAGGTATTCATTGGGCTTGGAATTTTACTTTAGGTCCTATATTCGGCGTTGGAGTGTCTGGAATATCGGAGGATGCCTATGCGATAATTCCTGAGATTTCAGGACCATATATACTGACGGGTGGCAATAATGGGTTTGAGGGGTCGATTGTAACAGTTCTAATCGGTGTTACTGTCGGAATTGTCCTATACATATATAAACGTAAATAATAAAACACATATTTCTGTTCATAGGTCTTTTCGTCAGCATATATTCCTACGCTATAATCCCTGACAGGAAGTATGTCCGTTTGCCTCAGGAGGTGGGGCTGATTTATAAGGAACTGGATGTGACCACAAAGGACGGCTATAAGATAGAGACGTGGTTTTATCCGGCTCAGGATGTTCCTGCGGAGGATGTAGGGCAGAGTGAGATGCTGCCATATAAGACTATGGATGACAGCAGAAGGCCTACCTTGATCATCTGTAACGGCAATGCCGGCTCTTGTGGCGCCGAAGTTCAGAAAGGATATTCTGCTGGTTGTCGGCAGCGAGGACAACAGGACACCGCAGTGGATGTCACAGAAGATCTACAATGCTCTGCCTGCAGGAATCAATAAGAAATTGTCGGTATATGAGGGTGCAGGTCACGGAGGCACAGAGTTTCCTTTCTTTGTGGATTGGGGACGATGGGCTGAGGAAACTGTGGGATTTATGCTGGATTAGTCCGTAATTTTTGCAAAATGACGGTGTGGATAAGAGCCTCGATCGGACCCTGGATGACGGGGAGTGGTCGGACATGACGGTGATGTGACGGGCCATGACAGGGAGACCCTTATAAAAAACCAAAACCGATAGTTTGAGGAATCAGGGGCTACCGGGAATGCGATGCAAAGGTATGGAGAAATTAATGATTTTCAAATAGGTATAGATGTTGCTAATGATGCTGCTGAAAATGTAAGAGATACAGAAATTCTTCTTAATGTTGAAATTTTTGAAGATTTTAGTAATAATATTAATAATTTTAGTAAATTTGCACCGTCTTTACCACGGTAAGGAACCTACAGAGGTCTCGAACGCTGAACCAGTTAATCAGCGTTCTTTTTTGTATCTGGCCATTTCGGTCCATTTTTAATCTTATCAATTGATTCATCAGCTACATATGCAGTGATAAACTTAGCTTTTTTATCAGCGTATATCTGAATCACTACAACATAATTGTTCTTTACTACAGCAACTCTCTTGCTGCGTGTGTAAGACTTTGTTTTACTCTCATAACCAACATATAAATCAGCATCTGGATCACGAAGTACGTCCTTGATCCAGTAGAATCTTGCAAGTCGCCTTGGAGACAGTACATCTTTCTTCTTGCTTTTATGAATACCTTGTCGTCGGTCAGTACTTTCATAAAAGGCGTGATCAAAATTGTCATCATAGAAATACACACGGATTCCATCAAAGGTATATATTTCCTGCTTGCAATATGCAGCATTCCACATATCTCTGAAATACTGTTCCGTGTAATCTTTGGCAACAATCAATTTATATCTATCCTCTGCCATTACCACCCTCCTTTCTTAAGATTGATGTCAAAAATATTGAATTTTTGTTCTTGGCGTGTGGTTCCTGTTATCTTATGTCCGAGACTTTCTTCGATAAGCAAACGGATGGTCAGTTTGGCTTCAGATGTGTTTTCATTATTATATGCAGATGCAACTGCTCCGGAAAGAATATCTGCCAACTGTATAAGAATGGATTCGTGTGAAGGTAATGCCTGTGTTTGATTTACTGTAGCCATTGTAGTCCTTTGTAACATCCTTCCTAAATCTTTCACACGATGTCTATTGCCATTGACTTTATAATCTACGAAAATGTTATAGGCGTTCTCGTTGACTAACCATCGCTGGATTAAGAGATAATAAAACTTGTAGAAACCGAGCTCTCCGCTGCCTTGATTGAACTTGTTATGATCGAGAATGGTGGAGTTGATGCAAATAGCCCTGAAACGGATATTCTCGGAGGCAAAGAATGTATTGATGACCTCTTTGTACATATCTACTGTAGAAGGGCTGATTTTCTGCCACTTCATTTCTCCAGGAAGGTTGTATTTCTGCTTAATATTATTCAGGGCTGTTTTGAGTTCGCCTCGGCTCTCCAATGGGATCCAAATACCACCAATTACAGCATATTTGTGTGATTCTTTGTCAAACAATGCCTCTACACAACTTTCGTCACAATATACTTCGTAATTCATATCATACACAATTTTTCCAAAGGTAATCATATTATTTCTTTCTCGATTACATTCTCTGCACTTTGGGGTGAGGGAATTGGTGGAAGAGTTCAGAGAGTGCAATCGGGTAGGATTTTATAGTTATTTATAGTGTTTTTCGTAGGTTCCGTAGTCGGGTTTCTTGAAGATGGCGGTCTTGATCCAGTCTTTGAATGTGCGTTCTGACATTGAGTGCTGGAGGGCGATGGAGAGGCCTTCACGGGTGGTGAAGACGGATGGGAGGTCGAGGTGGATGCTGCGTTGTTTTTCGGTGAGTGTGCCGAGTGGGTCGGAGTGGAATTTCTTGAGGGCTTTCTGGGCTCCGTCTATGAAGTAGTATGTGAGTTTGAAGGCGTCTTTCAATGATTGGGCTGATATGGATGTGAGGTCGGATTGTCCGCAGCTGTATCTGAGGACTTCGAGGATGAGGCGTATGACGGTTGTCTTTCCGTATACGGGTTGTTAGATGGCTTTTTCGGGGCCGTTCTTTGTGGCTTCGTATTGTTTGAGTTTTTTTGTTTCACTAATAATTTCAACGATGGAAAAATTTGAAATGCACCTGCGCCAAGGTAATATGGCGGACAACACGATCGCGGCATATAAGTATGCTGTCAATGACTTCAACGGTAGGTACAAGGAGCTGAACAAGAAGAACTTGCTTCTATACAAGACCTACCTTATTGAGAACTTCAATCCCAAGACAGTCAATCTTCGGATTCAGGCTCTTAACAAGTATCTTGATTATCTGGGCAAGTCTCGACTACGACTGAAATCAGTCAAGGTACAGCAAAAGTCATTCTTGGAAAATGTCATCAGCAATGCTGATTATATTTTTCTGAAAAACAAACTGAAGGCGGATGGGGTTACAGAATGGTATTTTGTAGTTAGGTTTCTTGCTGCTACCGGAGCTCGTGTAAGTGAACTTGTCCAACTGAAGGTTGAGCATGTAAATATCGGCTATTTTGACATCTATACAAAAGGTGGCAAGGTTCGCAGGTTATTCATTCCCAAGACTCTGAGAGAGGAAGCGCTTGAGTGGCTGAAAACTTCTGGAAGATGTAGCGGGTATCTGTTTCTGAACAGATTCGGGGAGCGGATTACCACAAGAGGCATTGCCCAGCAGCTGAAATACTACGCAGCCAAATACAAGATGAATCCCGCTGTCGGTTGATTCACTTTGTAAAGGTTTACTCCGAGAAGAATACTATTCATCTTTCAGCAAGTAGTTGGAACTTCGTCCTCCGTCTTCCGCTGCCACAAGTATTCCTTTTTCAATAAGATCTGTAATATCACGAAGTGCAGTAGCCTGTGAAGTCTTGGTCATCTTCGCCCACTTTGATGTAGTCAGTTTGCCTTCAAATCCATCCCACAAGCGATTTATAACCTTGACCTGCCTTTCATTCATTGAAACCTCTCTATGTTTCTGCCAGAAAGAAGACTTCTTGACAACTCTATAGACAGTTGTCTCTGCATGAAGTATCGCAGCCTTCATTGTCTTCAAAAACCACTCAAGCCACTCTGTTATATCCATTGTTCCGGTTGTTGTCTTCTCCAGAATTTCATAATATGCCTTCCTCTCCTTCAAGATTTCAGCAGACATACTATAAAATCTATGAGGCATACCGTCAGCCTTGGCAAGAAGCATATCTGTAATTGTTCTTGTGAGACGCCCATTACCATCATCAAATGGATGAATTGCCACAAACCACAGATGTGCAACCGCTGCCTTAAGCACCGGATCAACACCATTATCTTCATTGACCCATGCAATAAAATCATCCATCATTGCAGGAACCGCGTCTGATGCCGGTGCCTCATAATGAACTTTCTCTCTACCCATTGCACCTGAAACCACCTGCATAGGCTCTGTACCGACACGATAAGCACCCACAGTTATAGGATACATTCCGCTACGACCAGTCGGAAACAGACCAGCATGCCAATTGAACAGCCTCTCATGCGTCAAAGATTTATCTTGACTCCTTACGGCATCAATCATGACCTGCACAACACCCTCTGTATAATGATCTGGCTCCGGCAGTCCTTCTACCTCTATACCAAGATGTCTCGCAATGGAAGAACGTACCCTGTCCGCATTAAGCATCTCACCCTCAATCTCGCTGGAACGCAAAACATCTTCAGTCATCACATCAAGAGATGTCTTGTTCTGGATCTCAAAACCAAGACCACTCATCAACCCCTGTATCTTACCTTCAAGATGACGAACCTCCGACAATATGTTTATCAAGCGGGAATTATTCCATGTAAACTCTGCCCAAGTCGGATGTTGCCATATATATTTCGGTCTCATAACTATAATTTTCTTACACAAAGATAGTTCCATGAAGCGAAAAAACAAACTATTCGCATCATATTTTGAAGAGAATAAAACATCCATTCTAATCATCGCATGACATCTTTCGGATGGAAATTCCATTGGAAAATTGGAATTTTCCAAACTCTCATTCATAGGTTGGTATGGGCTTGTCCGGAAATTTGCTACATTTGTAAGACAAAGCAAGGTGTTGAAACATATTTTTTAGCATGATAGTATATCGCAACTCGAAAAGCGGTTTTGTGAATGATGTCCGGAGCAACTCAATAGCTTCGATTATTGAAAATGAATTTGCCGCTCACAACATCAGCCATAACAATGATGCAGAGTATCGCAGCTGGGCGAATTCGCTTCAGCATTTGAGAAATGTCATTGATGTTCCCCAAATAGACGACGGATGCCAGGTGGCGATCGAGTATCAGATACCGCTTACATCCAAGAGGGTCGATTTCTTGATATCCGGAGTTGACGAATGCGACCATAATAATGTGGTAATCATTGAACTGAAGCAGTGGGAAACAAGTGGGAAGACATCCAGGCCTGATATTGTGACGGCCTATACTGGTGGCGCTGAGAGAGCAGTCGTACATCCCTCATACCAGGCATATTCATATGCAAAGACAATAGAATGTTTCAATGAGAATGTTCAGAACTACGACATTTCTCTACATCCTTGTGCTTTCCTTCATAATTACAGGGAGTCCAACAGGTCAAATATTGATTGTGATCTATACAAGGAAGCGGTTGCTCTTGCCCCTGTCTTTCTTGAGGGAGATACTGCGAAATTGACAGATTTTATCCTGAAGTTTGTCCGGAACAGAAGTCAGTTGGATTTGCTGTACAAGATTGAAGATGGCAGACTAAGGCCGGCCAAATCCCTTCAGGATGCATTGGGGTCGATGCTTAAGGGTAATAAAGAGTTTTATCTTATTGATGAGCAGAAGGTTGCGTTTGAAACTATC
>JALFFZ010000018.1 GCA_022777585.1 Bacteroidales bacterium
GCCTCTTTTCTGAGGGCAAGCATCCAGCGCACGAGATTTGCTCTTCACAGCAATAACCTCGCGTCCTTTGCGAACTAATTGTTGAATTGTTGGCATAAATGATTGTAAATCTTTAATTTATGTTCTTCCCCACTTTTTGGGAGACTGCAAATTTAATCATTATTTTTGAAATGGCAATAAAAAACTGAAAATCAACGCAAAGAAGCGGTTATCATAAAAACGAAGGAGGAAAGCCGAGAACCCGGCCTTCCTCCCGTAGATTAGCATCATCGTCTGTTTGCGGGATTCCCATCCGACTGAGAGACGTGATACAGTTAACACTACTAACTAACCATTATAATAACCAACCAATAATATTATTCATTTCAAGCTAATGCATATCTTGTGCCAAACTTGAAACAAACGGCAAAAAATATCATTGACCCGGGAAATGCGTCATATCATCGGTCTGGTGCAAATGTACGCCAATTTTATGCAATCTGCAAGGATTTCTTCTCCCCGCCGAGGAAACACGGCAGCAAAGCTGCTATAGCGTATGCCGGCATGTCTTTGCCGCGCCCGGTATCCATTGCCGGAGCCCTCAGCTGAACAATTCCCGCAGCACGGCAAGGGAGCGGATATTGATGGCTGACTCGGTGTGGAACTCGAGGTAGCGGATCAGGGAGGAGGCCAGGTCATTGCGTACCGGGCCGGTGAGGGGAATCAGCATTGACTCTGCCAGAGAGGAGGTCATGAATAATTCAATCACAGACTGATGCTCTCCACTGAAAGGAAGAAGGTCACTTGTCTGGGGACTGAAGCCAAGGGCAACCGCAAGTTCGAGAAGGAAGCGGATATGGAAGTTGCTGAAATCCGTCTCCAATGCCTCAAGGGTCAGAATCTGGCGACGGCACCATTCATACAGGCCATCTTCGGCATTACCGGACTTGACAATGCGGAAGAGAACCTCGGCCATGAACAATGATATAGTGTTCTTGCAGATATTGTCCCGTATGGAATTCAACGGTTCTTCTGCAGAAATCACCTTGGCGTACCAGAGGTCCGACTTGGGATTCTCCGTGACGGAGATTTCCAGAATGTTAAGCGGGAGAAAATATGACATCCCCGTATTCCTGCCTATGCGGACAAGGAATGACTTCCGTCCACAGGTGCGGGAAATCGTGTGGAGCACGATTGAGTTCTCCTTCACCCTGGTGGTGTTCAGGACTATGACATTGTCATCATATGTCATTGTCTCCCATATATTTAGAGAGCGGCTTGGACAGCTTCTGAATTGAGGAACTCCGCCATTGCCCTGAGGGCCTTGCCGCGGTGCGAGATGGCATTCTTGGTATCGTCATCCAGCTCAGCCACAGTCTTGTCGGGATACTCATCGGCAATGAAAACCGGATCGTAGCCGAAACCGCCGTTGCCGGCCTTGACTCTGGAGATGCGGCCCTCCATCACGCCCTCGAAGAAATGCTTCTCTCCATTAAGAATCAATGTCACGACTGTCCTGAACCTTGCCCTGCGGGTAGCATGGACTGTATCAATGCCGAACTCCCTGGCAAAAGAGGCCTCGGTTTCCTGAAGGTCCATCTCCCTGAGGAGCTTGTCCATATTGGCTGTGAAACTTTTTGAAGAGCCGGCATAACGTGCCGAATATATGCCCGGAGCTCCTCCGAGAATCTCCACCTCCAGCCCGGTGTCGTCGGCGAAACAGTCCGCCCCTCCGGTGTGGTCGTAGATGTACTGTGCTTTCTGTAATGAATTGGCACGAAGAGAGGTGCCTGTCTCAGGAATATCCTCATTGATTCCTGACTGCGCGGGGGTAACGAGCTCAAATGCCCCGCCGAGAATTTCTGATGCTTCACGCAGTTTTCCGCTATTGCCCGTTGCAAAGACGATTCTTTTCATACTGCTTGTATTTATCTGTTTTCCGCCGCAAAGTTACCTATTTCAGGAATATTGTGCAAGTTTTTCATTTTTATACCCAAAAGGTCAGGAAATAAAACTATCTTTGTGAGATACACCGAAAAACCATAAAAAAACGAAAAAATAAACTGCCTTATGAGACATTATTCCTCTATCATCATTGCCCTGGCGGCAGTACTTGCCTCATCCTGCTGCGAAAGGCCACAGGAAGTAAAGCCTCCGCTTATGGGCTGGAGCTCCTGGAACGCATATATGGTGGACATCTCGGACTCCATCATCACACATCAGGCCGACCTTATGGTGGAAAAGGGGCTGAAAGAAGCCGGCTACCGATACGTCAACATTGACGACGGCTTCTTCGGCTACAGGGATGAGAGGGGATACATGGTGCCGCATCCGGAAAGGTTTCCGAAAGGTCCTGAGGGGATGCGCGCGCTCGTGGACCACATCCATAGCCTCGGGCTCAAGGCCGGAATCTACTCCGATGCGGGCGACAATACCTGCGGCTCAAGCTACAATCACGACCTCAACGGCCTCGGGGCCGGTCTCTACGGCCACGATGTGGTGGATGCGGAGAGATATTTCAATGAGTGGGACTTCGATTTCATAAAGCTGGACTATTGCGGCGGCCAGAACCTGAAGCTTGACCCGGAGGAGAGATACCGTGAAATCCGCAGGGTAATCGACAGCGTGGCCACCCGCCATATCCGCATCAATGTCTGCCGCTGGAACTTCCCGGGCACCTGGGTGAACGGCATCGGGGACTCCTGGAGAATCTCCGCCGATATCAGACCGGTCTGGAAATCAATCAAATACATTGTCGGAAAGAATCTCTACCTCTCGGCCTACGCCGGAAACGGCAACTACAACGACATGGACATGCTTGCCGTCGGCTACAACATCAAGCCGTCCCCGTTCTGGGAGGAAGGACTCGGCCTGAGCTATACCGAGGAGGAGGCCCATTTCGGCATCTGGTGCATCATGAGTTCTCCGCTTCTTCTGGGCTGCGACATTGAATACATCCCGGAGGAGACAATGAAAATCATAACCAACCCCGAGCTCATCGCCATCAATCAGGACAGGCTCGGCCTTCAGGCCCACGTAGTCCAGCACGTCGGTGAGACCTACGTCTTCGCCAAGGACATTCTTGAGAAATGGGGCAACACCCGAGCCGTGGCTCTCTACAACCCTGCCGACACCTCCATGCGGTTCACATTGACCCCGGAGGAAATCGAGATGACGGGCACTCTCACGGTCCGTGACCTTAACCTCAACGCCGACCTCGGAGAATGCTCCAGCATTGAGATGACCCTTCCTCCGCATTCGGCTAAAATATTGAAAGTCAGCGGAGAACGTATTGAGCCGACATTGTATGAGGCAGAGTGGGGATATTGTCCCGACTTCACCGCAATCAAGGGAACCGGCGTGAAATATGTCCCTATGGAGGGCACCTCAGGCAGAGCCGTGGCAATGAATCTGGGCGGCTCGGAAAGCAATTGCCTTGAGTGGAGGGATGTCCACAGCGTTTCAGGCGGGGAATATGAACTGTCTGTCACCCTCCAGGACTGCGATGAGAATGCCGGCCTCAGGCTCAGCGTAAACGGTGAGGAGAAGGAAATGGTTTCCTGCGGAGCTGGGAAGAATGGTTTCCATACTCTCAACTTCCCGGCCAGACTTCGGAAAGGTAAAAACTGCGTCAGAATCTGGAGCGAGACTCCGCTTCCTGCTATCGACAAGCTCAATATCACCAAAAAATAAACATTTATGAAAAAAATCATTATCCTTGCAGCCGCAGCATTGGCTATGGTTGCCTGCGCAGAAAAAACAGAAAAGAGCGCAAGATGGACCCCGGAGCAGGCTCAGGCCTGGTACGATGAGCAGGGCTGGCTCGTCGGATGCGACTACATCCCGGCCGATGCCATCAACCAGATCGAGATGTGGAGCGGCTCCACCTACAACCACGACCTCATCGACAAGGAGCTCGGATGGGCCGAGGGTCTGGGTTTCAACACATTGAGAGTATATCTCAGCAGTGTTGTATATGAGAATGACCCTCAGGGACTCAAGGACAGAATGAGCGACTTCCTCGGAATCTGCGAGGCTCATTCCATCCGCCCTCTCTTCGTGTTCTTCGACGACTGCTGGAATGCCGAGGCAGAATACGGCACACAGCCTGAGCCTAAGCCGGGCATCCACAACTCCGGCTGGGTAAGGGACCCTTCGGCTTCGCTCCGCGCGGACACCCTCGCCCTCTATCCGAAGCTTGAAAAATATGTCAAGGATGTGCTCACCACCTTTGCCAATGACAAGAGAATCCTCCTCTGGGACCTCTACAATGAGCCTGGCAACTCGAAGCAAGGAGACGCCAGCCTCCCTCTTCTGAAGAATGTATTCAAATGGGCGCAGGAAGTCAGGCCTTCACAGCCTCTCTCCGCAGGCGTATGGAAGGACAAGCTCAAGACTCTCAATGAGTTCCAGCTTGCAAACTCAGACGTTACCACCTATCACAACTACAGTGGGGATGTGGAGGACCAGCAGAATGCAATCGACACCCTCAAGGCTTACGGCAGGCCTGTAATCTGCACGGAATACATGGCCAGGACCAAGGGCTGCACCTTCCAGAAGGTTATGCCGATTCTCAAGGAGAACAATGTTGCCGCCATCAACTGGGGCTTCGTTGCCGGCAAGACCAATACCATTTTCGCATGGGATACTCCGCTTCCTGAGGTAGCAGAGCCGGAGCTCTGGTTCCACGACATCTTCCGTCAGGACGGCACTGCCTTCAGCGATGAGGAAGTGGCTTTCATCAAGGAACTTACAGGAGCTGCCAAGTAGATTTATTGACGGCTGGCAAACTTATTAGTCAGCGAAACGAAATCTTCAACGCCGAGGCGTTCAGGACGAAGGTCGAACACAGGGTCGGAGACAAAGGCCGCAAGCCTTTCCGCATCCCAGCCTTCCCTGGACGCCTTGGAGGCTATAAGGGGCTTGAGGGAATTGCGCAATGTCTTCCGTCTCTGGCCGAATGCGGTCTTGACAATGAACTTGAAGTCGGACGGATCGCATCCAAGGTCCTGTCTGGAGTTGCGTTTCAGGCGGATGACAGCGGACTGCACCTTCGGAGGCGGGGCGAAGGCCCCCGAACCCACCGTGAACAGATATTCGATATCGTACCAGGCCTGGAGCAGTACGGACAGGATTCCGTAAGTCTTGCTGCCGGGCTTTTCCGCTATTCTTTCGGCCACTTCCTTCTGTATCATGCAGACCACCTGCGGAATCCTCCCGCGGCAATCCAGGATGCGGAAGAAAATCTGGGAGGAAATGTTGTAGGGGAAATTGCCGATGACATTGAACTGTCCCGGGAACAATGAGTCCAGATCCATCTTCAGGAAGTCACCGTAGATGACGCGCCCGTCAGCCTCGGGAAAATGCGAGAGGAGATAGGCAACTGATTCATTGTCAATCTCTATCATCTTGAGGTCAGCTTCAGGCTTACGCAGGAGATACTGGGACAGGACTCCCATTCCGGGGCCAATCTCCAGGGTCTGGGAAGGCCAGTCCTCCCCCTCGGAAATGTATTTCTCCCCGCAGCCCGGCAGGCGCAGGGATGAGACAATTGACTCCGCAATCTTCAAATCGGTCAGAAAATGCTGACCGAGGGCTTTTTTGGCACGTACCTCCATCATTGAACCATTATAATGTTGAAACACATTCGCACAAAGGTAATAAAATTTAACGTATCTGTCCGAAGTTGCCTGGAAATTGCTAAATTTGCGGGTTGTAACCGACGCGTCAGGCGACGGTTGCAATCATTGATTGAAATAAACACCTAAGATATGTTCAACACATTTTTCAGAACAAACACCTGTGGAGAGCTCCGCATCTCTGATGTGGGCAGGAAGGTGGTTCTCGCCGGCTGGGTACAGAAATCCAGGAAGCTTGGCGGAATGACATTCATCGATCTCCGCGACCGCTACGGCATCACCCAGCTCGTAGTTGAGACAGATGCACCGGAAGAACTCGTAAGCACAGCAACATCCCTCGGAAGGGAGTTCGTCATCCAGGTGGAGGGCGAGGTTGTGGAGCGCCAGAGCAAGAACCCCAAGATGGATACAGGCGACATTGAAATAAAGCTCAGCGCCATCAATGTCCTCAACAAGTCGGTAACCCCTCCGTTCACGATTGAGGACGAGAGCAACGGAGGCGAGGATATCCGTGCGAAATACAGATATCTGGATCTCAGGAGAAATCCTCTCAAGAACGCTCTCATGCTCCGTCACAAGATTGCGCACGAAGTACGCAACTTCCTGGACAGCAAGGGTTTCATGGAGATTGAGACTCCTTACCTCATCAAGTCCACACCTGAGGGAGCCAGGGATTTCGTGGTGCCTTCAAGGATGAATCCGGGCGAGTTCTACGCCCTTCCGCAGTCCCCTCAGACATTCAAGCAGCTCCTGATGGTAGCCGGTTACGACAGGTATTTCCAGATTGTGAGATGCTTCCGCGACGAGGACCTCAGGGCCGACCGCCAGCCGGAGTTCACCCAGATTGACTGCGAAATGTCGTTCGTGGAGCAGGAAGATGTGCTGGGCACATTCGAGGAGATGATGAGAAACCTCTTCAAGAATGTTCTTGACGTGGAAATCGCAAATCCGATCCCGAGAATGAAATGGTGCGACGCAATGGACAATTACGGCAGCGACAAGCCGGATATCCGTTTCGGAATGACCATCCACGACATCACCTCACAGGCTCAGGGACACGGTTTCTCTGTATTCGATTCAGTGGAATATGTGGGAGCAATCTCCGTTCCGGGCGCTTCCGAGTACACCCGCAAGCAGATTGACGAGCTCACCGAATGGGTCAAGAGACCTCAGGTCGGGGCCAAGGGACTCGTATATATCAAGTTCAATGCTGACGGCAGCGTTAAGTCTTCAGTGGACAAGTTCTACACTCCTGAGCAGGTAAAGGCAATGGCCGAGGCTGCCGGAGCAGTGGCCGGAGACCTCGTTCTGGTTCTCTGCGGAGCCAGGAGGAAGACCCAGACAATGCTGGGAGTTCTCCGTATCGAGATGGGCAACCGTCTCGGTCTCAGGAATCCGAAGGAGTTCGCCCCTCTCTGGATTGTGGACTTCCCTCTTCTCGAGTGGGATGACGAGACGCAGCGCTTCTACGCCATGCACCATCCTTTCACCGCTCCGAAGCCTGAGCAGCTCGATCTCTTCTATTCCGACAGGAAGGAGGATCTGGAGCAGGTCTGCGCCAATGCCTACGACTTCGTCCTCAATGGAACAGAGCTCGGCGGCGGTTCAATCCGTATCCACGAGGCCTCACTCCAGGAGAGGATGTTCGAGGTTCTCGGTATCAGCAAGGAGGATGCGGAGTACAAGTTCGGCTTCATTATCAATGCCTTCAAGTTCGGCGCTCCGCCACACGGAGGCCTTGCATTCGGGTTTGACCGTGTATGCGCCCTCTTCGGCGGATGCGATTCCATCAGGGACTACATCGCATTCCCTAAGAACAATCAGGGCCGCGACGTGATGATCGATTCTCCGTCAAGGATTGACCAGAGCCAGCTCGACGAGCTTTATCTGGACTTGCGGGAGGTGAAATAAAACAGCCCGGCCGAGGCGAGGAGAAGAAGCAGGAGAAGGGCCGAGGATGCCATCGAGATATTCGAGCTGAGGGAATATGACCTTGGCTCGAATCTCATTTTTATATCGTGGCTGCCGGCAGGGAGGACTGCAGAGCGCAATGTCCAGTCGGCTCGCCAGATTTCAGGGCCGGTCTCCTGACCGTCAATGGTCATTTTCCAGTCGGAAGGGTAGAAGATTTCACTGAATACGGCCAGCCTGTCCGATGATGCATCATAATGATAATGAAGCTCGTTCGGGGCGTAGGATGTCATATAGATTACATCATTCTGAATATCGATGGCTTCCGGATTCCTTGCCGGTATCCCTGCCTCATCGGCACCAGAGCCCGGACCGAATACCGCAGTGGTGGAAAGGTCAATGTCGTCCAGAAGGCCTATCTCCTCCTCGGCGGAAGCGGCGAATACGGCATTGTCCACGAACCAGGCCTGTCCCATCGCCTGAGGATTTATGATCGGGGCGGAGTCCCCTCCGAGGATAATGTACTTGGTGTTCAGCATTGACATTACCGGAAGGGAAGGGAAATCCTCCATCAGCGCCGTCATTGTACCGGCAGAATTGATTTTCTTGATCAGGGTGTTGATCTCACCTCCCAGATGACGGTCAATGAGGTCTTGATAGCGCTGGAGCTTGACCGGGCTGTAGCCTCCGATGTTCCTGTGCCAGTAGCTCGGATGAGAGTCGTTGAATATGTTCACGGAAAGGTCCACGGTACGGTAGCCGAGCTCCGGATCCTCCAGAATCATCTTGTCCACAGGCCTCTGGGCGAACTGCCCGTTGAACTCGCGCGGACGGACGAAATGGTCAGCATTGAGATATCTCTTGCCGATGGTGAACATATTGAGAGACAGCACAATACATATTGATATGGCGGCAATGCGGGAGCGGCTGGCCGCCTTTGCGTCATCGCTGGACTTCGGCCTGGAACAGGCCCATAATATCAGGAACCAGGTGATGAGCACCATTATCATTGACATAAGGGCGTCATTCGAGAGGAGCATACGCCTGTCTTCGCGGAGGGCATTGACAAGTTCGCCAGGCATCTGGCTGTCCGAGGATGAGGCGAAATCGCCGGCAATGCCTGGGAAAATGACGAGGAGCAGGCAGAATCCGGCAGTGAGAGCCAGGGCAATGCAGGCCGGAATGCGGAACTGCTCTGCGGTGTACTTCCCTTTCAGGATGCGGTCAAGGGCATAGAAACCGAGCATCGGCAGGGTGAACTGGAGAATCACCAATGCCATTGACACCGTCCTGAACTTGCTGTAGAACGGCATATTGTAGTACCAGAACTCTGTGAATGGCATAAAATGCCGGCCGACTCCGAGGAATACGGCAATGAGGGTTGCGGCGAGTAGCCACCATCTCTGCATTCCCTTGCAAAGAAAGAGGCCGAGCAGGAAGAGGAAGACCGTGACGGCTCCCATATACATCGGCCCGGCAGTGAACGGCTGAGGCCCCCAATACATCGGGAGGGACTTGGCCACGTCCTTGAGATTGCCCTGGCCGTATTGCCTTAAAGTATTGATTGTATGCGATTTGTCCGGATTGACTCCGCCCGAGGATGAACCTCCGTTATAGTTCGGAATCATCAGGTTAGGCAGCTCTTCCCAGCCGTAGGACCAGGCAGTGGCATAGTCGAGGTCCAGGCCTTTGGTCTTTTTGTCTCCGTCAGCCCCGTCAGCCGAGAGTTCGGAGCCTCCGCGCATGGTATGCCTGGAATATTCGTATGTCGGTATGAGTTTGTTGGCATTGGACCCGATTCCGGCCAGTCCGAGGAAGAGCAGGAGGAATGAGGCTGCGAAGAAGCGGCCGATGGTCTTCCTGCGTTCCGCATCGATGATGAGCCAGATGAAAAGTCCTATGACATAGCAGAATATGATGATTGCAAGGTAATATGTAATCTGTATGTGATTGGCCTTGATCTGGAAGTTGACGGCCATTCCGAAGAGAGCTGCGCCGAGGGTGGAGAGGCTGAGCCAGGTTTTCCAGCCGGCGTCCTTTTTCAATGCTGACTTATACGTAAATATGAGGGCAGCAAGGGCCCAGGGCAGCCAGGCAAGGGCCATCATCTTGGTATTGTGGCCGACCTGGATTATCTGGAGGTTGTATGAGCAGAATGTCACGGCGATGGCTCCGCCTATGGCCAGAATCCAGTTTACGCCGAGGCTGAGCATCAGCAGGAAGGCTCCGACGAGGGAAATGAAGAGGTAGGATGCCGGGCGCTTTCCGAAGAGGAAGGCATTGTAGATTTTCTGGGTGAGATCGCCTTTGGAATTGCCCGTAATCATTGTCGTAGGCATTCCCCCGAACATGGAGTTGGTCCAGGCCGTCTTGTCGTCCGGATGCTCCCTGTCCCAGGAATTGGCTTCCTGCGCCATGCCGACATATCCGGATATATCGCTCTGATTCACGATTTTACCGCCAAGCACCTGCGGCACGAAGCCGTATGCCACCACAAGGAAAAGTATCACTGCGCCCGCATATTTCAGGACTGATTTCCAAAGCCTCATTTTCATTTCAGTTTTGTCGTTACAAAATATCGCAGTGCAAATATCGCAATAAAATGTCACCCTCCGAACAATCCTGCTGTTTTTTCGACAGTTTTGTCCGGAATCAGCCGCAATGATTGAAAGGGAGTTCAGCGCACGTTTGTCTGAAGTCGTGTCTACAGCAGTATGCCCGACAGGAAAATGATGAGGATCACGATAGGGGCGATGTAGCGGATGAGGAAATAGACGGGCTTGAAGCATCTGACATTGACCTTGAGCGTTCCGCCATTGGTAAACTCGTCATATACATCGGATTTCTTCATCTTCCAGCCTACGAAGAGGGAGAAGAGGAGGGCGCCGAGGGCCATGAGGAAATTGGAGGAAATCCAGTCGCAGAAGCCGAAAATTGTCTTTCCGAAGAACTGGATGCCGCCGAGAGGGCCGAAGGAGAGGGAGCAGAAGCAGCCGAGAGTCCAGGTACCGATGAAGGTCGTGAAGGTGGCCCATTTCCTCTTCATCTTCATTTCTTCAATGAGATATGCCACACCCACTTCCATAAGCGAAACCGCGCTCGTGAGGGCGGAAATGAGGATGGTGACGAAAAATACTGTCGCAATGATGCCGCTCAGGACCGGAGCGGATTCTCCCATAGTGGCGAATACGTATGGCAGGCTCTCGAAAATGAGGCCAGGACCTGCTCCCGGGGTCACTCCGGCCGAGAAGACCGCCGTCATCACGGCAAAGCCGGCCATCAGGGCGAACATAAGGTCGAATGCTGCCGTTCCGAGTCCGGAAACGAGGAGGTTTTCCTTCTTGCTCACGTATGAGGAATATACCAGGATGGTTCCCACACCGAGGGAAAGGGAGTAGAACGACTGTCCCATCGCAGCCAGAATCACCTTGGAAGTAATCTTGGAGAAATCAGGCTTGGCCATGTAAATGACACCGCCCATCGCTCCCGGCAATGTGAGGGAGTACAGCAATATGGCAAGTATAAGTAAGAAGAGCACCGGCACGGACCAGTTGCTGAACTTCTCGATACCGCTCTTGACTCCGGCCGTGAGGATGATGGCAGTGGTGCCGAGAAATATTGTATGGAACAGAATCGGGGCGTAAGGTCTGGAAATGAACTCAGAGAACAATGAGGTTATCTCCTCCTTGGGAACGGAGTTGAAGCCGAATGTCAATGATTTCACGAGATATTCTATGGACCAGCCGCCTACGACACTGTAATATGAGACGATGATGAGTGGGGCCAGGATGGTGATGATGGAGAGCCATTTCCACCGGGTCCCCGGAGCGAGCTTTTTCATCGCTCCGTAAGTGTTTGATTTGGAACGCCTTCCGATAATGCTTTCGGAAAGGAAGATAGGCAGGGAGAGGAATACCGATGACAGGATGTAAACCAGGATGAACGCCGCGCCGCCGTGTTCGCCGGCCAGATACGGGAATCTCCAGATATTGCCGAGACCGATTGCAGACCCGGCCATAGCCATTATGATAGCGAATCTGCCACCGAAATTCTCTCTCTTGTTCTCCGCCATTGCAATAAAAGTTTTATAACTATTTTTAAGTTCGGCCGACAATAAGGAAGTCGGTCACTTTATTCACTTTCAATTTGTAATCAAATATCGCCAATTTTATTAAATGAATTAGTTAACTGCATAGCCACTAATCCTTTAGGCGATTGCAAATTTAATAAACAATGTGGAAAAAGAGAAACTTTTCTGCGAATATTCATTATTCCCGACATTGATTTCACAATGCCGGGAAGATGGAGGTTCAGGGCTGTCAGCGGCGACGGTAAACCGCAAAGGAGTAGGCCAGCCCGTTTTCCGGGTCTGTTTCAATGTCGGTGTCGGAGGTCTTCTCCCAGATGGCCGGGTCGATGGCCGGGAAGAACGCATCGGCGTCCGGCACGGTGGTATGTACGTGGGTAATATAAAGAGCGTCAGCGTATTGCATTGACCTTTCGTAGGTCTTGGCTCCGCCCATTATGAAACATTTTTCGGGAACTGTGCCGGCGGAGGAGAAATGCTTCTCCGCCTCAGCGAAAGCCGCAGCCACGTCAGGGACCTGCAGGACGGTGTCCGGAGCATCGAAATGGTGCCTGGTTATGACAATGTTGAGCCGGCCGGGAAGAGGACGTCCGATGGACTCCCAGGTCCGGAAACCCATTATCACAGGGCAACCCATGGTCGTCCTGCGGAAATACTTCATATCGGCGGATATGTGCCAGAGAAGTGCATTGTCCCGTCCGATCGCCAGGTCGTCGGCAACGGCGGCTATCATTATCTTTTCCATTGACTGCGGGTATATTTTCGTTCAGGCGGTATGACAGTGGTGTTCAGACGGCGACAGGGGCCTTTATGGCCGGCCACGGGTCGTAACCTTCAAGATTGAAATCCTCATATCTGAAATCCTCGATTTCCTTCACATCAGGATTGATCAGCATCTTCGGCAGCGGTCTAGGCTCACGGCTGAGCTGAAGGTCAACCTGCTCGAAATGATTGAGATATATATGGGTATCGCCGGTGGTGTGGATGAATTCGCCCGGCTGGAGGCCGCTGATCTGAGCAATCATCATTGTCAGCAATGCGTAGGAGGCAATGTTGAAAGGCACGCCGAGGAACGTGTCCGCGCTGCGCTGGTAGAGCTGACAGGAAAGCTTGCCGTCGGCCACGTAGAACTGGAATAGGCAGTGACATGGCGGAAGGGCCATCTTGTCCACCTCGCCTGGATTCCAGGCGGAGATGAGCATCCTGCGGGAGTCCGGATTGTGCCTTATCTGGTCGATGACCTGGCTGAGCTGGTCGATGCTCCGTCCGTCCGGGGCCGGCCAGCTGCGCCACTGGTGTCCGTAAACCGGGCCAAGGTCGCCGTTTTTGTCAGCCCACTCGTCCCAGATTGTGACCCCGTGGTCCTGGAGATACCTCACGTTGGTATCTCCGGAAATGAACCACAGGAGCTCGTAAATTATTGATTTCAAATGAACTTTCTTGGTCGTCAGAAGAGGAAACCCCTCCGAGAGGTCGAACCTCATCTGATGCCCGAAGACGCTCTGCGTACCGACGCCGGTGCGGTCGTGCTTGATCACGCCTTCCTGACGGATACGGCGGAGAAGGTCAAGGTATTGCTGCATTGTTACTTACCTAACTGAAAATGAGAAGATTATGGCCTGTTCAAAGACCTCGCCCGGGCGGAGGACGGTAGTCGGATATTCAGGCTTGTTAGGTGAATCAGGATAATGCTGGCACTCGATGGCTACTGCATCATAGTCGTGATAGATATGCCCGCTCTTGCCTGCAGGGCAGCCCTCGAGCCAGTTTCCGGTATAAATCTGTACGCCCGGCTGTGTGGTGAGGACTTCCAGGACACGGCCGCTTTCAGGCGAATAGAGTTCGGCTGCCGTCTGGATCTGGCCAGGGGTGTAGCCGTCGATCACGAAGCAGTTGTCATAGCCTTTGCCATAGTTCAATGCAGGGAAATCGGCCTTGATTTCGGCCCCGAGGGTCTTGCCGGAAACGAAGTCCATCGGAGTGCCTGCCACCGGCTCGGATGCTCCGACAGGGATCAGGGTATCATCTGTAGGGAGATATTCCGAGGCATTGAGTTTGAGAACGTGGTTCAGGACGGTGCCGGAGCCTTCCCCATTGAGATTGAAATAGGCGTGATTGGTGAGGTTCACAACGGTAGGGGCGTCAGCCTCGGCCGTGAAGGTGAGGGTAAGTTCATTCTCCTCCGACCACTCGTAATGGGCCACGGCCTTGAGATTGCCAGGATAGCCGGCCTCTCCGTCCTCCGAGAAATAGAGAAACTCTACTGCATCACCCTCTATCCTGCTGTCCCACACCTGGTTCTGGAACCCTTCAGGTCCGCCGTGGAGATGGTTGCAGGCATTGTTTATCGGGAGGCTGTATTCATTGCCGTCCAGAACGAAATGGCCTTTGGCAATGCGGTTGGCATATCTTCCAGGGCATTTTCCCGAGCAAGGGCCGTCTGCGAAATAGGACATCGGATCGTCATAGCCGATAACGACATCGGCAAGATTGCCGTCCTTGTCCGGAACGACTACTGACACTATTCCCGCACCTACCGAGGAGAGTTTCACGTAAGCGCCTGATTCATTCTTGATCGTGTAAAGGAAAATTTCTTTTCCGTCAGGGGTCTTGCCCCAAAGCTGTTTCTCTATATTCATTGTTTCAGTGTTTTGTGTCATTGCCAAGCCACACCGGAACACAAGAATCCCCTGCCTCCGGTTGCATTATACCGAAATTTTCGTAAAAATAAGAAAATTTCACAAGTTTAGTAATATGAAAATAATAAGTTGCGTCAGATTTGAATTAGATTTTCGAGGTCAGATTTTCACCCGAAGAAGGAGCATAGCCGTAGCTATGTGACTGATGAGGGAGGAAATATGGACCGAAAAGATTTTCAAAGATGATGCAGGTTATTATTTGAGGATTACTTACCGAATTTCCTTTCCGTAGATACGGCGACGTCGGTGCTGACGCGGATTGAAGCCGCTCCAGAGGTTCCGCACGGCGAAATTGGTCTCAAGGTATTTGAAACCAGCTGCAGCAATGCGGTCGAAGAGGTCGGCGATATTTCTCTACCGTCCGGAGCAATGCAGCCGAGACCTCAACGTCATGTTTTACAATATGTGTCAGACTCTTCGCAGGAGATGAGGGAGTACAACGAAAAAGGACGGCCTCTATGGTCGTCCTTCTGGAGAGCGGAAAACGAGACTTGAACTCGCGACCCCAACCTTGGCAAGGTTGTGCTCTACCAACTGAGCTATTTCCGCATTACCCTTATTGTCATTCGGGATTGCAAAGTTACGCAAATATTCCGACTTTCCAAATTTTTTTTGAAAAATTTTCATCATCGGTGCAACATTCTGTTCTATTTAAACTAAATTTGGCACTATGAAACTCAAGACCAGAATAAAAAGGATATCGAAAATCCTGTTCCTGTACGTGCCGGCGGGACTCGTGCTGCTGTCATTGCTGTGGGTGGTACTATACAAGTTCGTGCCGGTAAGATGGACCCCGCTGATGCTTAAGCGCAGCATCGAGCATTTTGACCAGAAGGACTTCCGAAACCGTCGCCAGTGGGTCAGCATAGATGAAATTGCGCCTGTGATGGTCAGGGCGGTGATTGCATCGGAAGATGGACGGTTCATGACCCATCACGGTTTTGATTTCGAGGAAATCGGCAAAATGATGGACGAGCACGAAAGGAAAGGGAAGAAAATCCGCGGCTGCAGCACAGTTTCCCAGCAGGTGGCAAAGAACTGCTTCACCTTCGGCTCAAGAACCTGGCTCAGGAAAGGCGTGGAAGCGTACTACACCTTTATGATCGAGCTGTTCTGGGGAAAGAAGAGAATCATGGAGGTTTATCTCAATGTTGCCGAGACCGGGAAGGGGCTGTACGGAGTCGAAGCCGCTTCAATGAAATATTTCAATTGCCATGCGTCCCGGCTGACAACGGCACAGGCAGTAAGCCTGGTCTGCGTCCTGCCTAACCCATTGGTGCGGAATCCCCAAACTGTCGCTCAGAAAAACCGCACCAAATACAATACAGTCAGCAAGACGCTGCAATATGTCGCTTATCCCTTCTAGAGCTATGTCCTGTCAAGCATTTAGAAAGGCCTGATACTCATCCCAGAGCCCCTGGATTGATGCATTCTTGCCGAAGATATACTTCATTGCCCCGTCGAAGCTCCATACTTCCAGATCCCTCACGGACTGGTGGAACTTGCGGATTGCATCCGGGTCCTTGGTCGTGAGCCATTGGATGAAGAAGCCCGTCGTCTGATAGCCGTCCAGCCAGTTTCCTCCCGGACGGCGTCTCTCGGCAATGTCAAAATACCCGGCCTGCGCCCTCACGGCATCCGCAAGTCCTTCGATGCAGGCCCAGAACTCCTTGTTTGTGGAATATGTCCCGATGCCCTTCGGCTCGAACTGGTATGCGTGCACAAGTTCGTGGAAGAGGACCCCGCGGGTCTCATAGTCGAGCTTGAACATCGACTGGGCAGCTGATTTCTCGACATGGCGGGTACTGAAATACACCGTGGTCTCCTCCGGATTGCCGGCTTTCGCAGACACGCCGTCATAGTCCTTGAGAATATAGTTGATTCTGCCGACATGATTCATAGGGTCGGATGCGGAATAGAAAAGAATCTCCGCCACCTTGCGGCAATGCTCCTTTATAAATGACTCAGGATCAGGAACCAGCTGCGAATACAGCTTTGCCCCGCGGGTCTGTGGATCCAGGGAGGAGAACTTGACCTCGGGGTAAACGAAGTCCTTCCACTCATCCCTGACCTCGCCCCCGGCATATTCAATACCTGTCGGAAGTGACGGAGGAATGGCATCGGCTGACACCGCGCGCCGCTTCTCCGGTCTTGAACTCATAACGAAATGAAGCTCGGCCCCGTCCCTGATATCGGCATAGCTAATCCAGGAGCGGTCGAGCACTTTTCCATTGAGATAGACCTTCTTCACATAGACATTGGACTTGGACCAGTTCTCTGTCGTCATCTTTATGCTCCTGCCGTTGTAAAGCCTCATCTCCGCAGCCGGGACAGTCGGCGAGCCAAGGTTGTAAACATTGCTGGAAGGGGCTGTAGGGTAGAATCCGAGGGCATTGAAGATGTACCAGGCGGACATCTGGCCGCAGTCATCATTGCCGCTCAGGGAGCCCGGCTGGTTGCCGTAGAAATTGTCGGCTACATAGCGGACCCATTTCTGGCATTTCCAAGGCTGACCGATGTAATTGTACAGATAGGTGACCCCGTGGCAAGGCTCATTGCCGTGCCAGTAGCCTCCGATGCGGCCCCAGATATCGTGTGCTCCCGGAATGTCCTCCGGAAGCTCCACGGAGAACAATGAATCCAGACGGGCCTCGTAGAGTTTGCGGCCCACAAGGTCAATGTGGTCAGCCACATTGTGAGGCACATACCAGGTGTACTGGAGGGTGAAGCCCTCTGTGATATCGCCCCAGCCGTTGACCGAGCCCGGGCCCTGATATGCAATCGGGGAGAAAGGGGTGCGCCAGTTGCCCTCGCTGTCCCTGCCCCTCATGAACCCTGTCTCCGGGTCGAGCAGGTTCCGGTAGGACAATGATCTCTGCATGAAGTACTCATAGTCTTCCTCATGACCCAGTGACCTGGCCGCCTGTGCGATGCAATAATCGTCGTAGGCATACTCCAATGTCTTGGAAACAGACTCGGCCTCCTTGTCGAAAGGCACATAGCCCAGTTCCTCATACTCCGGCAGGCAGTCGTAATGTCTGTTCGTGGCAGTGGTCTTCATCGCCTCGAAGGCCCTCTCATAATCGATGCCCGGAATCTGCTTGACAATCATGTCGGCAAGCACGGATACAGCGTGGTAGCCTATCATGCACCAGGTCTCATTGCCGTAGAACGACCAGATCGGCAGCATTTTCTCGACGCTCCTGTCATAATGCTCCAGCATTGAGGAGGCGAGGTCGGCGCTGACATCCGGCCTGACGAGGTTAAGCAGCGGGTGAAATGCCCTGTAAGTGTCCCACAATGAGAAAGTCGTGTAATTCGTAAAGCCCTCGGCCCTGCCGATGCTCTTGTCCAGCCTGCGGAACCTTCCGTCCGCATCCTGGAAGACAAACGGGCAGAGGAAGCATCTGTAGACGGAGGTGTAGAAGGTCTCCTTCTGCTCAGGAGTTCCCTCGACATTGAATCGGGAGAGTTCCTTCTCCCATTTCCTTTCTCCTGCCAGACGGACCTGTTCGAAGTCAAGACCCGCAATTTCCATGAGGTTTCCCCTGGCTCCATCCGCATCGACTGAGGATATGGCTACCTTCACCGTAACCTGCTCATTTTCAGAGGTCGGGAACTTGAGCCAGAACTTGATGCCCTTGCCCCAGGCCTCGCGGCTGCTGCGGAAACGCTTGGTATTGTAATGCACCAGTCCGCCGTCCTGCATTATCCCGAAATCTTCTATAGGCTTGGAGAACTCGGCCGTGAAATAGATGTGACGCTCCGGTCCCCACCCCTTGACCAGCTTGTATCCTGTCAATGTATGCTCATCCTCAATGCGGATGTTGGACCAGGCGCAGTTCCACCACAGGGTATGGTCCATGTCCAGGAGAATGAAGGAGTCCTCCGCTTCCGGATAGGTGAAACGGAGAATGCCGCTGTGCAGGGAAGATGTCATCTCGGCCTTCACGCCGTAGTCCAGAAGATTCACGGCATAGTAGTTCGGGGAGCACCATTCCTCATCGTGGCTGTATCTGGAACGGTATCCTGCGTCCGGGTCATCGTGAGTGCCCGGGTCAAGATGGATTTCTCCGGTTCCAGGCATGAAAAGGAAGTCCCCGAGGTCCGGAATACCGGTGCCGCTCAGATGGGTCAATGAGAATCCGAGAAGGGTTCCGTGGTCGTATTTGTAGCCTGCGGCCGCATCATAGAAATCCCTGTCGGTATCCGGGCTGATCTGGATGCCGCCGAAAGGAATCTGGGAGCCGGGATAGACATTGCCGTAGCCGGCTGTTCCCACGAGGGGGTTTACATAATTGATTTTCAGGTCCTTGTCCTCAGCACTCGCTGACTGAACAAGAGCGGCGAACGCTGTCACCAACATCGCCGCCTTGATAAAGAAGTTATTCATACTACAATGTGTCATTGGTCAGGGAATAAGGCTTCTCCTCTTCCTTATACTTGCGCCTCTTGTCCGGAGTGGACTTCATGGTGAACTCGATCACGGCTCCGTCCTTGAGGTCGTCGTATGTGAAATAGGCGCGCCTGTGCTCTTTTCCATTGAGCCTGATGCCATGGACATATCTCCTTTCAGAAGATACACCATCCGCCTTGATTTCAATGGTTTTCCCATTCTCAAGATTTATCTTCACATAAGGGAAGTAAGGCGCCCCGATAACGAACTGGTCCGAGCCCGGGCAGACAGGATAGAATCCCATTGCCGAGAAAATGTACCAGGCTGACATCTGGCCGCAGTCGTCATTGCCGCAGAGTCCGTCTATTTCAGGACGGTACATCCTGTCCATTATCTCCCTTACCCAATGCTGGGTCTTCCAAGGGCTGGAAGTCCACATATAGAGATAAGGGACGTGATGACTCGGCTCATTGCCATGGACGTACATTCCGAGGATTCCCTCCCTTGTAACATCTTCTGTCTCAGCGAAATATTTATCGTCAAGATGTTCGGTGAAGAGTCTGTCCAGCCTTGAAGTGAACTCCTTGTCACCGCCCATCAGACCGATGAGGCCAGCCGGGTCATGAGGAACATACATCGAGTAGTTCCAGGAGTTGCCCTCGATGAAGCCCTGACCGTGCGTGGAGTAGAGATTGAAGTCTTCCTTCCAGCTTCCGTCCGCCATTCTCGCCCTTGCGAATCCGCAGGACGGGTCGAAGACATTGCGGTAGTTCAATGCCCTCTGACGGTAGAGTGTGGCAATGCTGTCATTGCCGGCACGGCGGGCCATGTTGTAAATCACCCAGTCGTCGTAGGCATATTCCATTGTCACCGAAGCTCCTGAGCCGTTTGTTTCAAAAGGCACGTAGCCTTTCTCCTTATAGACTCCGGTCCCGTCATAATAGTCGCAGTTGGAGCTGCCGAGAACGGCCTGCATTGCCGTTTCAGGATCGATGTCAATGCCTTTGGCCAATGCGTCCCCGATGAGGGAGACCCCATGATAGCCTATCATGCACCAGTTCTCATTGCCCATATGGGACCATATCGGGAGAATGTGGTGGGCACTCTGCGACCAATGCCTGAGAAGCGACTCCGAGAAGCCCCGGCTCCGCTCTCTTCCAATGAGGTTGAAGAGCGGGTGAAGAGCCCTGTAGGTATCCCAGAGTGAGAAAACCGTGTAGTTGGTCTCCCCTTCCGCAAGCTTGTGGACACGATGGTCAACGCCCCTGTAGGAGCCGTCCACGTCATTGTACACGGAAGGATTGATCATCGTGTGGTACAATGATGTATAGAACATTGTCCTGGCCTTCTCATCACCCTCGACGCTGACGATGGAGAGTTCTTTTCTCCACTGGTCGGCGGCCTGCTGCCTGATTTCCTCGAATGTGTACGGGGATGCCTCGGTCTCAAGGTTGGCCAATGCCCCGTCAACGCTGACTGCGGAAATGGCCACCTTCACCACGAGAGGTTCAGGTCCGTTTCCGAAGTCGAAATGCATGACAATGTCTCGGCCGGCAACCTCCGGGAAGTTGTTGGAGAGGTCGAACTTACGCCAGAATCCGGAGTACGGGAGAGGACGGCGGTCCCTGGCCCCGTAGTTCAGGACAGGCTTGGAGAAAGAAATTGCAAAATATGTGTAATTCTCTCTGGCCCAACCGCTTGTAATGCGCAATCCAGTCAGGAGGGTATCATTCTCCACCCTGACATCTGTCCACCTTGTCTTGCCTTCGTAATTGTAGATGCCGTAACCGAGATCCATGATGAGATGCTGGTCCGCACCATCCCTGAATGTATATTTGTGGACGCC
Source organism: Bacteroidales bacterium (assembly GCA_022777585.1). Taxonomy (GTDB): domain Bacteria; phylum Bacteroidota; class Bacteroidia; order Bacteroidales; family UBA932; genus Cryptobacteroides. Next base: position 20,558 of record JALFFZ010000018.1, read on the forward strand.
CGTGCGTTTAGTGGCGGTGAGCTGGGCCTTGACCCCGCTGTCCTCAAGATAGACTTCATAGTAGCCGGGAACGGCTTTCTCGGTGTCGTGCGAGAATCTGGAACGGTATCCCGGATTTTCCACCGTGCCGGGTTCCAGACAAATCTCGCCCGAAACAGGCATCATCAGGATATCTCCGAGGTCGGAATGTCCTGTGCCGCTCAAATGAGTATGGGAGAATCCGACTATTGTCGGATCCCCATACTGATAACCTGCGCAATACCTGTATGTCTCTCTGTTGTATTTCCCGTCCCTGTAGAACGGAGCCGCCTCGGTGTCAGGACTGAGCTGGACACCGCCGTGAGGCACGCAGGCCCCCGGAAATACGTGTCCCATGCTGCTTGTTCCAATGAAGGTATTGACATAGTCGAGGACATCCTTCTCCCCGGCTCCCGCGGAAACAGTGAGCATTGCCAGAAGTATTGTGAGTAAGCTTTTCATATTTATTGTGCGTTTTCTGCCTTTACGTCCTCGATGTACTCATCCCAGAGCTTCTGGATGTCGGCATCGGCTCCGAGGATGTACTTCACGGCGTTCTCGAGAGACCAGTCTCCCTGCATTGAAACCATCGTCTGGGACAATTTCCTGAGGAAGTCTCCGTCATAATACCTGAGCCATGACATGAAGTATCCCGATACTCCGTAAGGAACCTGCCATACGTAAGGGCCGTATTTGCCGTTCTCGGTCCTGTTCGGGTCGTGATATGCTCCGGCATTGAGGGCGACATACCTTCTGTTGTAGTCGGTGACACCACCGCAGGCGCATCTTACGGCATCAGCGAAACCCTCGATGCAGGAGAAGTAGTTCATGTTGTCGCCATTGTTGTAAGGCACGGTCTTCTGGACAAGGTGGGTGAACTCGTGGATGAGGACTCCCCTGATCTCGAAGACGGCGTCGTCGTGGTTAACATTGCCCTTGGCTATGGACTCGAGATAGCCTGAGTCGAGCTTCATGAGAGGTCCTTCGCTGTCCCCTGAGACATAGGCCAGGGCTCCTGCGAGGTCCATAGGGCCGAGGATGCACTTGAGCCAGCTGAGAGGGCGCTCGCCCGAATCGGTGGTGGAATAATACATTGACGAGAGTACCTGGATGAGAAGGTCTGTGTAGTAGGCCTCCTGGGACCTGGTATCCTTGCCGACGATGCCTGCGTATGCCGACGCGGCCTGGTCTGAAACCCCGGCATCGGTCACGAGCTTGAACTTCGGAGGAAGATAGGCGGCGAAGATGTCATTGGATGTGGTCCTCTTGATCTGGAGGTCATCCACTGAGGCCCATTCGCTGGTGGACTCGTTGCCTTCCTCATCTATCCAGAGGCAGCGGTAGCGCACTGTCTCGGGATTGACAGTCAGGACAGAGAACTTGTCGTAGGATGCAGGGAAGTTCTTGTTGGCGTACATCCTCACGGTCTTGGTGGCACCGCTGAGCATGGTATAGGAAAGTTCCACTCCCTTGTAGATGGAAGGGTCGGCGGTTGAACGCCAGTTCACAGTGAGCTCGTTGAGGGACTCGTTGTAGACGGCATTCCTGGCCTCGAGAGCCTCACCCTCCACAGGAGTCGCTCCGGGAGGCAGTTCTCCGAAAACATATCCTCCCCTGTCAATGCAGGCAACTGATACTGCGGCAGCCGCAAGGACTGACATTATTCTGTATATGTGTTTCATTGTCTTGTCATTGATTATGTGGAGACGGACGGGATACCACCCGCCTCCACAAAGTTAATTATTTTACCGCGTTAGGGAAATAGATGAAGTCATTTGTGCTCGTGCTCATGATGAGGAGAGGAGCGTTGGCAGCCTCGGTAGTGCGGACGATGATGTGGTCTTCATCCATGAGGAAGGAGTAGGTCTTGCCCATCATTGATTTGAACGTATCCAGATTGGTTCCGAATGAGGCGTTAAGACCGGCGTTCTTGTTGAACCTGATGATGTCCGTCCCGGCGATCGGGCTCATGTCATTGCCCTGATACTGGAGGAAGTAATATGTCCAGTTGCCGTCAAAGAGCATCACCACGAATGCACCCCAGTCACCGTTCCACTCGTATGTGCGGACACCGCCTCCCCAGTCATAGAGGGACTCGTACTCCGCCTTGAGATTGTTGGACACTGTCACAGGGGCAGACTTGAACTGCCACTGGGCGTCGCCTGTCTTCTTGAGGTAATCTGCCATTGCATAGGTGTTGTCATCCTTGCCGATGGAGAGGTTATCTGTGAGCTTGAGACCGGCTGCGAGGCCGTCGAGGGTCACATTGTCTCCGTCCACGGTGAGTGATGTAACGCTTGAGCCTGATACGCTTACCGGCGCTGAGAACTTGAGCACGTCGCCCTCGCTGACAATTTCAGGAGCGACAGAGGTAACATTGGCGTCAGCATAGAATGTGAACCTGATGAGGCCGTTCTTGCTGTCTATGTAGTAGTGGCCTACGAATGTGCCGTCCTCGGTCCTGATGAGCTTGGAACCGTATCCTCTCTCCATAATCTTGTCAATGAGCATTTCAAGGTCGGACTTGAGGTTGTCAATATCCTCCTTGGATGCACGGTACATCATGTAGCTTCCTTCTCCGGCCTTGAAGCTGATGCTTCCGTCAGCATTGACAGCCGTGAGGATAATGTCATCGGTGCCAAGCCTCCTTGCGAGTTCAGAATCAGCCACATAGAGATGAACCTCTCCTTCCTCCACAAACAGTTCGTACTGACCCTCGGCAGTGATTCTGTCTGAAGCGAACTTCACGATGAACGAGCCGTCAGCCTTATTGAGAACCAGATATGCGGTCTCGTCCAGGTCTGTGAGGGAAAGTCTCCATCCATCACCCTCGATACCTGCAAACAGGACATCGGTGAATGATTTGAGAAGTTTCTCATCATCTGTGAGATAGCTGTCGAGTTCTGCCTGGGTGGCAGGAAGTATCCTCACCTCAGTGCTTGTACCGGGAATGTTGCAGACTATCTCTGACACCTTCGCCTCTCTTACGGTAAGGGCTGCGGAACCAATCAGGTCCTCAATGTCTGAGTTTTCGAATGTGATGTTCAAATCCATCTCGTCACCGACAGAGAGCTTATAGGCACCTGTCCTCGACTTCGGATTCATAGATGACTTGGTGACGTAAGAGCCTGCTTCAATGTCGAATACATAGAAAACCACTTCACTGCCGGACTCAATCTTCCAGCCACCCTCGGTACGGAGCGAGAGAACATTCTCGAATTCATTGATTATACGGTTCTTCTCCGTATTCTTGTTGCTCCCGTTTCCGCTCAGGTCAGTTCCCGGATATACCAGAATCTGCGGATCGCTCTTCCAGTCGCAGGAAGCCAGTGCGGCCGATGCGAGGAGAACTGAGATACAATATCCTAAATGTTTCATAATCTTCATTTTATGTTTCTTTTAGTTTAATCCCGCAGCTGCGGGACAAGCTGCCTTTGCTACTACCAGCCCGGATTCTGCACGAGGGACGGAGTCTTGGCAATCTCATTGGAGTTAATCGGGAAGAAGTAATCGCGGGAGAGAACCTTTCTCGGAGCAAGCTGCTTGCTCTCGATGCGCTCCATCCTGTATTTCTTGCCGTTCACGACAACTTTTCCATTGGCCTCATCCCTTACGCACTGCATTCCGTGCACATAGTGCTGGGTCTGAGGATACTGGCCGTTGCCGCCGTCGAACCAGGCCTGGGCCCTTGTCTCGACAGGCATTGCGAGATAGCTCTCCTCGCGGCTGAGTTCGGCAGGATTGGTCATTATTCCCTTGTAGCGTACTGTGAAGTATCTGTTGTTCTCGAAGAAGAGCTCAACCCTGCGCTCACGCTCAATGTAGTCGCGTCTTACGGCCTTGTCTCCGTCAAACGATGCAGGGACAGGCTTCATGAATGAGCGCTCCCTGATCTGGTCGAGCATCGAACGCATTGTTGCCACGTCACCATTGGTCTCGTTCAGGGCCTCTGCATAGACGAGCATGATTTCAGGCAGGCGGATGAGAGGGAAAGGCATTCCGGAGATGGAAGCTGTCTGGCTCCAGTCGTTGTGAATGAACTTCCTGAGGGCATAGCCGGTACGGGTGTTCCTGGTGTCGGTTCCTGAAGTATTGGTCAGAGCGTCAGAGCCATCGGCAGGATTGTATTCCTTGCCTTGGAGAATGGCTCCGGCATAGACGATGTCGCGGTAGAAGCGAGGGTCGCGGTTCACATAAGGATTGGCGTCGTCATAGAGGCCCTTTTCCTTGGCGGTATAGATGTCCCAGCCGCAATTTGCCTCATTGTCAATGACTTCGTACATATCCACCTGCTCCTGGGTAGGCTGGTTTCTGGTCTGGCCGCTGCCGAAGGATGCAGGCACATTGTCCTGAATCCACCTGGTGTCCTTGCCGTTGGTGAGGGTGAGGATGGCCTCCTTCTGGTAGAATGAATTCTTGCGGAACATCTGCTCCAGCCTCTTGTAAACCTTGTCGCCGCTGTTCTCGAGAATATCCTCGCCATCCTCGCTGTAGAGGGCATAGCGTCCCTCCTCGACAAGTTTCATGAATTCCTCGGCTGCGGAAACTACAGCCTTCCACCTGTTATCGTCATAGGTCATGTACTCTGCGAGACCCGCACGGTTGTCAATCTCGCCAAGAGGGGAAATGCCGGTGTGGTTGCCCTCCTCGTCAAGGAGTCCGCCATTGTAGAGAGGCTGGGCGGCAATCCATCTTGCAAGAGTCTTGACCGCAAGGCAGGTTCCCTTGTCAATCCTGTTGAACTCCTCGCCTTCCTGCTTGGCCGGAAGTCTTCTTGCCGCCTCGTCCAGGTCGCGGCACATCTTTTCCACGCTGGCGTGAACCGACTCGCGGACTGCATAGGAGGCCGGATCCTCCTCCAGGCTGTAAACCCTGTCACTGTAAACCATCTCGCCGTGGAAGCGGAGAATCATATAGTGGTAGTAGGCCCTGAAGAAATAGGCCTCGCCAATCCTCTTGGAGAGCAGACCCGGTCTTGAAGGGTGGTCAGGGGTATTGTACTGCTTTACACCGGCGATAATCTTGTTGGCCTTCCTGATGGACTGGTAGTATGTCCACCACCATCCGTATCCGGAACCTCCGTAAACCGCTCCGATGGCGGCAGGGTCGGCGCTGAGCTGGCCGTTGAGAATCTTCAGTGCAGGGGCATTGTCCGCATTGTTGAACTCGAGTTCATCGCACAATGTGCCGATGTTGTAGCTGTATATCATATTCAGGCCCGGACTGTTCCTGTACATGTCGGAATAGAGCTGGGTGACCAGCTGGTTCACCTTGTCGAAACGGGCGAACACTTCGGCTTCCTGAAGTTTGCCGTCGTCCTCCCTCTCGAGGAAATCCGAGCAGGACGGAGCCACGCAAAGAATGAGACCCAGAAGGGCTGCCGCTTTATTTAATATATTCATTTTCATTGCTTTAATTCATTAGAATACGATGTTGACACCGAAGTTGAACACTCTCTGGATAGGATACCAGGAACCGTTTCCGTCACCGGTCTCAGGGTCCATGTTGAGCTTGGAAAGTCCGTCGAATGTAAGAAGGTTCATACCCTGGGCATATACCCTTACCTGCTGGAGAGACACTTTCTTGAGCCATCTCTGAGGGAGGGAGTAGCCGAGCTCGAGGTTCTTGAGACGCAGGTATGAAGCATTGTAGAGGAAGAGGCTGCTCTCCGGATTCTTGTTGTTCGGATTGTCTCCGAGGTGGAGCGCAGGATAGGATGCATTCGGGTTCTCCGGAGTCCATGAGTCGAGATGCATTGCCTTTACCTTACCCATGCTGTTGCCCTGGGCACCCATCACAGGGAAGTCATATACTGCAGGGCCGTTGAGCTGGAGGGATGTGAGAGCGGCTCCCTGGAAGAGGAGGCTGAGGTCCCATCCCTTGTAGGAAACTCCTACAGGAATACCGAACTGGAGTTCAGGGGTCTTAGGATTGCCCATAGCCCTCTTGTCGTGCTGGTCGTCAATCTTGCCGTCTCCGTTGAGGTCCTTGTAAACAACGTCACCAGGAACGAGAGTACCCCAAGGCTGGAATCCGTTTCCGCCATTCATTGCATTGAGACGGTCAGCCTCGGCCTGGTCCTGAACGAAGTGGTCCACCTCATATACGAAGTGCTCGCCGATTCTGTAGCCGGTTTCCTGCATCCAAGGCACTGCCCTTTCGATTTCCATCATGTCGATGATCTTGTTCCTTGCGAAGCCCGCATTGAACTTGACATAGTAGCTGAAGTCCCTTCCGACACGGTCTGTCCAGGCGAACTCGATGTCGGCACCACGGTTGATTACCTCGCCCGCATTGACATAGGATGATACCTTTCCGAACACGTCAGGAATACCTACTACGTAGCTTCCGCCGGTGTTGGTGATGATGTCCCATCTCTTCTCGTAGAATCCGTCCATCGACACCCTGAGGCGGCTGTTGAACATCGTGAAGTCGATACCGCCATTGTACTTGATGCCGCGCTCCCAACGGAGGTCAGGGTTGGCGAGGTCGCCCTCGGAGATGGTTCCGCCCATACCGAGATTGTACTCGGGACCGAGGTTCCAGCCAGGCTGTCCACCGGTGTTGTAGTACTGCACATAGAGGAAGCGGCCGATTCCCTGGTCGTTACCTACCCAACCCACGGAAGCACGCAGCTTGAGCTGGTCGAGCCAGGTCCTTGCGCCACTCATGAAGCCTTCCTCAGAGATTACCCAACCTGCTGAGAATGAAGGGAATACACCGTAGCGATGCTTCTTGCTGAAGTTCTCTGAGCCATTGATTCCGACATTGGCCTCGAGGAGGTATTTGTTGGCATAGTTGTAAGTTGCCCTGGCAGCCATTCCCTGATAGCGGTAAGCCACCTCGTTGCCGATCTTGCGGTCGGAACGGTTGCCGGTAATCATTGCGCTGACATTGTGGTCTCCGAATGAGCGCTCATAGTCAATCTTGAGCTGGAGGTACATCCTTGCGTTAGCTGAAACGGCACCGTAGGAGTTGTTGATGGTGTTGTCCACGGTGAAGTCCGCGATGGCAGGTGTGTAGGCACCGCTGTAGCGTACCATCAGAGGGTCTGCATATACTCCGAGGCCTTCTGAAGGGTAGAATGTGGCATA
>JALFFZ010000060.1 GCA_022777585.1 Bacteroidales bacterium
CACGTAAGAGTACATGCTCACAAGTGTCGGCCTGATTTTTTTCTGTCCGAGCGGGATGAGGAAGTAGCTGATGAAGGTGGCTCCGATTATGAGAAAGGCCAGGTCGCCGAGGAGCCGTGGAGTGAGCAGCCCGTAGTCCAGGCTGATGAGTTCCGCTCCTGAAAGCGGAAGCGACATCAATGTGGAGAACAGGAAGATCCACTTCATGAAAGTGATGACTGAATATCTCTGTATCAATGGCTTGAACAGTCCGAGATAGAGGGAGAAACTCAGGCTGTTGACTATCATGAGCAGGATTCCGCGCAGGCTCGTGCTCCCGGCCCCGCTGCCGGTTCCGGAGCTGTTGAGTATCAGCCAGATGATGCCTGCGAAACTGAGTGCTACCCCGCCGGCCTTCTTCAGGGTAATCGGCTCCCTGAGGGCGAATGCTGCTATGAACATTGTATAGATCGGGGACATTGAACTGACGATGGAACAGTCCATCGGGGTGATGTCCGGAATCGCCATCAGGAATGAAATCTGCGTCAGGAAGAATCCCAGGACCGAGGCTGCGAATATCTTGAGCAGGTCTTTCCACGGCACTTTCTCATTGGCGGTCATCATTGACAGCAGCCAGAATATTGCTCCTGCTCCGATTGACCGCATTGTGAAGATTGCGACAGGTGAGATTATCCTGCTGCCGGTGAGGTCTTTGCACAATATGATGTTGACCCCGAAAATGGCGTAGGCGGTGAAGCAGGCCAGATGGCCGCAGAGTTTGTCCAATGTCTTTCCGCTCATTGTCAGAACCGGATTTTACTGCCGAGCCATTTCCTGACAGGGGTTTCATAGAACCTTACGCATATCCAGGCGAGAAGGACATTCCACGCCACGACAGCTATGGCCACAAGCCAGGTCTCCCTGAATGTAAACAGCTGATGTTCAATGAGCCAGGAGTAGAAGAGGTACATGAACGGATAATGCACGATGTAGAGCGGATAGGAGATTTCCCCCATTGTCCTGCATATTTTTCCTGATGCTCCGTCTGCCAATGCTCCTGATGCTCCGGCCAGCACGATGACAGGGAATAATACTGATATGCAGAGGAATTCGTATGCCCCGTTGAGGGTCAGTGTAAGTCCCTGCGCATCGATTCTTGCACTGAGGTATGGCACGAAAAGGGCTGCAGCGAGCAGAAGCGAGCATTTCCAGAATGCGCCGTTTATGCGGAAAGGCTTGAATGTCCTGGAGAGCAGCATTCCCAATGAGAACGGGAAGAGCATTCTGAGCAGGCCTCCGAAGAAATTGACCTTGTCCATTGTCCAGCCCACTCCCACGCTGCCGTAGCCGGAGACGTCGAAGACCGCGAATGCGCAGAACAGGATTCCGAGGACGGATGTCCATACTTTGAGAGCCTTGTCGGAGAAGCGCCTGATGAAGAGAGCGTAGAGGATATTGCCGATGTATTCGAAGAAGAGTGACCAGGACGGTCCGTTGAGCGGGAACATTTCCCCGTTTCCCCTGACTTCGTAATGTCCTCCGGGAACTGCCGGGATAAGGAACATTGCTGCCAGCAGGGCCAGCATGACAGCCGAAGTGGCGATATGGGTGCCGTCCCATTGGACCGAGCCCTGAATCAGGAAGGTAATGGTTCCGATGATGGCTCCGAGTATGACCATAGGATGCATACGGACCAGACGCCTGAGGAAAAATCCTTTGAGTGTCAATGGATTATCCTTCCTTGTCCACCTTGAGTCATAGGCATAGGAGATGACGAAGCCGGACAGGATGAAGAAGAAGTCCACTGCGAGATAACCGTGGTTGATTCCCTTGATGACGGCTTCTCCGCCGGCGAAGGCATATCCTTCGAATATGTGGTAGCATACGACCAGCAGGGCAGCTACTCCTCTGAGGCCGTCAAGGATTTCGTAATGTGGCTTTGTTACTGTGCCATTCGAATCTTTCATAGTTCTATCATTTGTTTTGCGTTCGTTATCCGTCATTCCGGCAAATCATTCCCCGGCTTCAGAAAGAAGGCCCGGATCTGCCGCTCGCTGCCGTCGCGGAAGCGGACATTGAAGGAGGACCAGTCCTTGGAGGCACTGAGGATTTCGCCGTAACCGAAGATCTTGTGGGAGACAATGTCGCCGATGCGGAATGGGCTGGCGTATTCGTCCCGTTCTCCGGCGAAGCCGTCTGCGTCCCCGGTCTTTTCGGAAATGAAACCGGCGGCTGTCCCGTAATTCTCCTCGTCGAGGATGTGGATGAGGTTCTTCGTCCCCTTCCAAAGCGATTCCGGAACGGCATGGCCTTCGCTCACAAGCAGGGTCCGCCTGATTTCGGCAAGGAAGCGGGAAGGGTACTTGTTCATCCTTGTGGACTGGTTATATCCTTCTGACTCAGTCAGATACAAACCTTTCTCCGCCCTGGTCACGGCCACGTACATCAGCCTGCGCTCTTCCTCCTCGCCGTTTTTCTTGTATTCCCTTATAGTCCTCATGCTCGGGAAAATGCCTTCGCTCAGGCCGGTTATGAAGACGTGCGGGAACTCCAGACCCTTGGCCTGGTGAATCGTCATCATTTTCACGGTGTCGCTCTCCTTGCGGTAGTCGGCATTGGAATAGAGGGCGATGTCCTGGAGATAGTCCGAGAGGCTGATTTCCAGGCCTTCATGCGATTCCTCGTAGAAGCGCATCGACTTTACAAGCTCGTCGATGTTCTCCAGGCGGTCCTCGTCCTGGTCCTCACGATATAGCTTTTTCAGGCCGCTCTTGTCCAGAAGGAAGTTCATGAGGTCTGAGATGCCTGATTCCACGGCAACGGACCTGGCGCTGTCGATGATTTCGAGAAAGGCTGAAGCGCCGGCTGTATTGCGTCCGGAATGTCCTGAGCTGCAATAATTCCGCAAGGCCTGCATCAATGAAGCTTCGCCGGAATCCTCCAGGTCGGCAAGGAACTTCTTGCCCAGCCCGCGGGCAGGCACGTTGATTACCCTGCGGAATGCCAGGTCGTCATTCTCGTCCGCCACCAGCCTCAGATAACTCAGGGCATCCTTTATTTCCTTGCGTTCATAGAACCGTGTCCCGCCCCAGATGGCGTATGGAATATGTTCCGCGAGAAGTTCCTGCTCCAGGACTCCTGACAGGTAGGAGGACCGGTAGAGTATGGCTATGGCGGAGAGTTTGCTGCCTTCCTCAACCAGCCTCTTTATCTGTCCGACTATCCATTCCGCCTCTTCCTTCTCGGTCTTTCCGTGGTAGTGCACGACCTTCAGACCGTCCGCCGCAAGGGTGAACAATGTCTTCGGGATGCGGTTTATATTGTTGGAAATCACGCAGTTGGCAATGTCGAGAATGTTAGGTGTGGAACGGTAGTTCTCATCCAGGACAATGTCTTTGTCGGATGCGAAGTCCACGAAGCGCGATGGTCTGGCCCCTCTCCATTCATATATGCACTGGTCAGGGTCGCCGACGACGAAAAGATTGTGATGCCTGGCGGCGAGCTTCTCGATGATTTCCCAGTTGTCCGCATTGCAGTCCTGAGCCTCGTCCACCATTATATAGTTGAGCTGGCCCTGCCAATAATCCTTCACCTCGGGAAAATTCTCAAGCAGGTATATGGCGAAGTTCTCGATATCGTCGAAGTCCAGGGCGTAGTCCTTCATCTGCCTTCGTGTGTAGGCGGCCATGCATGAGGCCGGTGACGCTGCTTCCCCGACGGCGGCAGGCGGGCATGATCCCGGCAGCATATAGGTGTCTATATAGTCGTTGAGGTTCTTTGCGGCACTGATTCCGGCAAGGAAATCCTTCACCGTCTTTTCAGTGCGCTTTATGCCGAGCTCGTCCATGCAGGCCTTGGCCACCGCCTTGGAATCCTCTTCGTCCAGAATTCTGAAATCTTTCGGGAAACCGAGTCTGTAGATATCCCTGCGCAGCATTTTCACGCAGAAGCCGTCAATGGTGCAGACGAAATCATTGTAGTCTCCGCTGTGGACGAAGGATGCGATGCGGTTCCTCATTTCCTGAGCGGCCTTGTTGGTGAATGTGAGGCAGAGAATGTTGGCCGGGTCAATGCCGAGTTCATTGACAATGTAGGCGTATCTGTATGTCAATGCCTTGGTCTTCCCGGTACCGGCTCCGGCAATCACCCTTATCCGTCCCTCGGTACTGGTGACTGCCTCCCTCTGTCTCGTGTTCAAGTCGTTCAGAAATTCCATTGTAACAAGTGCTGTCTGATAATATTCCGGATGCATTCTGTCCGCCGCCGGAATCCCAAAGTTAAGGATTATTCTTCATTATCTTGCGGCAATTCGTTATTTTTGTCGTCAGGATATATGATTGTTTTATGATAAAGAAACCGGAAAACCGCAAGTGGAAGGTCCTGAAGAGCGAAAAACTGCTCAACAAGGGGACTTGGATGAATCTCAGGCAGGAGAAGGTACAGCTTCCTTCGGGGGCCATTGTCCCGGAATGGTTCATTCTGGAGTTTCCCGACTGGGTCAATGTCATTGCGATCACCGAAGACGGGGAGTTCGTGATGGAGGACCAGTACAGGCACGCAATAGGGGAGACCCACTACGAATTGGTGGCAGGTGTGGTCGATCCCGGGGAAACGCCGCTTGAGGCTGCAATGAGGGAACTTGACGAGGAGACCGGATATGGCGGAGGGGAGTGGTCTCTGTTCATGAAGTTGTCTCCGAATCCGACCAACCATACCAATTACAGCTATACTTTCCTGGCAACCGGTGTCAGGAAAATCAGGGAGCAGCATCTGGAGTCCACGGAGGATATCCACATCGATCTGTTCACGAAGGAGGAAGTAAGGGAACTTCTTGATTCAGGCGAGCTTATACAGGCTCTCCACGCCGCTCCTCTCTGGAAGTACTTCGCATTGGAACGTTGATGAAATCACTTTCCGCTTGATTGGGATTTCATATTGAAATATCATTCTCACTAAAATCCGGCCGTATCGAAAGCGGTCGGGTTTTGTTTTGTAAATATATACGGTGGGCAGAATGATTTGCGTATAAATATTTTTAAGGATGAAAAGCTGACATATTTTCAAAAATAATTTCATTATGTGATATTTTGTTTGTAATATTGCAAAGTGAAATGTTTTAGAATAAGTGCTGATTTTCACATTTTAACGAAATTTTAACAAAAACTGAACATCTTCTATCTATTTGTCAATTGATGAATTTACGGGCTGAAATACGGGATAATGCATTTCAATCTTCGCATACCTCCGAACATGCATTGAAGTCGCCGGAGGTCCTCTCAGCCGGATACTGCGCACTTGAATATTTTTGCAGGCCTGCGTGCGAACCGCGCTGGCTCGTTTCATCGTACAATATTGCACCAAATCCAAAACCAATAAATAATGATGAAGAAACATTTATCTTTCACCTTGACAGCTATGTTCCTGCTGGTGGCGGGGACAGGCTGCACCGAGGATGAATACAGATTCAGGCTTGCTGAAGATCCTGGATTTGTAGAAAATCCGGTAGTGTCAGTGAGAGCTCTGGACGGGGACAGATGGATTGAAGGAACCCTGGACAATGAATCCAGGACTGTCAGCTTCGAATTCCATGTGGCTCCTTCGCTCGAGGCCATTGTCCTCGATATTGAGCTTGAGAAGAACTGGGCCGAGATGTACAGCCCTGCTGACACCAGGTTCGAGGCCAACTTGAAGAATGATTTCAAGTTTACTGTGAGCGACGGAGTTGACAATGTCTCCTATTCCGTCAAAGGCTCCATCTATCAGCTGATCAAGTCTGTATCAGCTACTCTCGGGGAAGAGACCGTTGAATGCTCCAGGATTGACAACACCTACAGCGGAACATTCTCCTCTGCATTCCTCCTTTCTGACCTCAAGGGCATTGACCTTGCGGTTGACATCAATGAGGGTACCGAGCTCGTTTCAGATCCTTCCATTTTCGAGGATGTTGATTTCTCAAATGGCGAAGGTTTGAAAGTTGTCCTCAAGGACGTGGCGGCGGATAGAAACCGCACCTATGTCATTTATGCGAATCCTTCCAATGTCGTTGAACTCGACTCTCAGTGGGCTGAGGCTACCAAGACCTGGCAGAGCAAGTACAACATTGAGTTCGGCAATATGAGAATGTACATCACCGAATCACTCTTCGGCTACAGCGGCAATGTCGGCTATCTCTTCACTGTCCCTGCCGGAAGGGTTGACATGAAGATTCTCGAGAAGAACAATCTCTCTTCAGGAGAGGCCAAGATGTCTTCCCAGGTACGTTCCAACCGCGACTACACCCTCTTCATCTGCGAGCAGGGTCCCGCTGTGTATCGTATTGACGGACAGACCGCCAACTCAGGCCTGACCTATTACAGCCCACTCGCTTACGGTCCGGACAAGACCGGTTTCACCAAGATTCTGAGGAACGACGGATGGGGTGGCAGCAACAAGGCTTATGCTCCTGCTCTGGCTCTCAATGACAATAAGGCTTCCATGGAACTTGCCGGCACTGCCGATGGAGTCCTATACAAATACTCTGACGCCCACGGAAACGGTGCTGAAGTCTGGGCTCCTGAAGCTGCAATGGGAGGATATTTCCCGATTGTCAAGGATGGTGCCTGCCTCATCTCTGCAGAGGGTGACAGATATTACAACATCTACAACGAGGAATGGAGGCATCTCGGTGCCGGCCTCATGACATTCACATCTACGGACTGGGGCAAGTGTGTTCCTATCCTCACCCACGACATGATGAGGACCGGCCGTATCGGAGTCGGCTGCACCGAGAGGGGCGACCTCGTGATTCTCGCCGTGGAGAAGTTCGTGAATACCCACAACCAGGGCCAGAATGTCGATTCAGGTCATAACGGGGCTTCTTCCGACCTCCGTGGCCTCACTCTCTATGAACTCGCCAAGGTCATGAGTGATATGGGCTGCAGCGACGTGATGACAGTGGAGGACTACAACTGGTCATATCTCCTGCTTCAGGACGGTTCCGAAAGGGGCAAGGATGTATTCTGGACCAACAACAGATGGTGGATTGATGCGAAGAACGCTTCTTTCGGCACAATGAAGGCTGAAAGTGCGGAGCCTACCAATCTTGTAATGGCTGCATTCAGATAAGAAATACTGACAAGACATGAAAAAATTAGAATATTTGATAGTTGCCGTTCTGGCATTGCTTGTATCCACAGGCCTTTTCGCCCAGAACAGCACGCGACAGATAAATGGAACTGTCAAGGACAGTGCCGGAGAACCGGTCATCGGGGCTTCAGTCATTGTTCCCAATACCACCGTTGGTACTTCCACTGACGTTGACGGACGCTATGTCCTCAGCGTTCCGGAGAATACCCGTACTGTGGAGGTGGCCTGCATTGGCTATTCCACATATACCATCACGCTTGGCGCCTCTTCAGTATATGACGTCGTTCTTTCTGATGACAGCAACTTCCTTGACGAAGTGGTCGTGGTGGGATACGGCGTTCAGAAGAAGGTCAATCTCACCGGCAGCGTTTCCTCGGTGAGCTTCGAGTCCGAAAGCGTGAAATCCCGCCCTATGTTCAATGCCACTCAGGCGCTTGCCGGTGCCATGCCTGGTCTCCAGGTCATGCAGGGTTCCGGTAACCCTTATGGCGAGGGATTCTCAATGCTCATCCGCGGTACAGGTACATTGAACTCATCCGGTCCGCTCGTTCTCGTGGACGGTATGGAGCAGGGTCTCGGCAATGTCAACCCTTCCGATATCGCCTCCATCAACGTGCTGAAGGATGCAGCCTCCTGTGCAATCTACGGTAACAGGGGTGCAAACGGTGTCATCCTGATCACCACGAAGAACGGTTCGGCTACGGAGAACAAGGCTGAGGTTACCTACGACCTCACCCTCTCGTTTGATCAGCCGTTCAAGATTATCCATACTGTGTCCGACATGGCCACATATATGGAACTCTACAACGAGTCCTGCATCAATATCGGAGGTGCAGCACAGTATTCCCAGTCCACTATCGACGAGTGGCTCGCAGCCAAGGCTGACCCTATGGGCCGCGCTGATTCAGGCTACTACAATTACATGGCCTATCCGAACACTGACTGGTGGTCGGAGATTTATCAGAACAAGATGATGCAGAAGCATTCCATCTCTGCCAGCGGTAAGGGCAAGTCAATGGGATACAACGTGTCCATGTCCTACATCAACAACCCGGGAATCATTGAAAATACCGGTTACAAGCGTTATTTCGGCAGGGTCAATGTCTATGGAATGATTACTGACTGGCTCAAGGTCGGCGGCCGTATCTGGGGCTACCACACTGACCAGGACAAGAGCAATGTCGGCTCTCTTACTTCTCTCAATACCCAGAAGATGACTCCGGATATCTATCCTTATTCCGAGTCTCTCGGTCTCTACGGAGGTCCTCAGGCATACGGACAGGACCCTCAGGCCCACAACCCTCTCTGGGATATGAACACCAGCCGCGGTTTCACGAAGAACACTCAGATTTTCACTGACTGGTATGTCAATGTCACCTTCCTCAAGCATTTCCATTGGAATACTGACCTTTACTACAAGGACTACCGCCAGGAGGAGATGAGCGTGGACAACGCATTCGGAAAATACGATTTCCAGAATGACAGTTATGTGATTTCTCCTGCCGATCCTTCCGAGCTGTACTCTTACATGTACAACAGGCGTGAGAACCAGGTGAAGCTCACATCGACTCTCAACTATTTGCAGACATTCGGCAAGCACGACGTAGCCGTTCTCGTCGGATATGAGCAGGAACATTTCCAGTACCGTGACTTCAGCTCTACAAAGCTGGGCCTCCAGGATGTGTCTGTAGGTGACCTCAATGCTGTCGTTACCCCTTATGCTTCAGGTGGTTATGGCACAGAGTACGCTTCCCGTTCTTACTTCGGCCGCGTGAATTACTCATACGCAGGCAAGTATCTCTTCGAGGCAAACTTCCGCTATGACGGTTCATCCAGATTCGCACCGGAATACAGATGGGGTTTCTTCCCATCATTCTCGGCAGGATGGCGTATCAGCGAGGAGCCTTGGCTCAAGGAGACAGGCAAGGTGGACAACCTCAAGATCCGTCTCTCCTGGGGTCAGCTCGGTAACAACGCCATCGGCAACTACGACTGGCAGTCCACATACGGTACCGCAAACTATGTGTTCGGCACTGACGACCTGACCAACGGTATAGCCATCACTTCCATCAAGAATTACGCATTGACCTGGGAGACCACCACGGTAGCCAATGTCGGAATCGACTTCGGATTCCTGAAGAACAGGCTCACCGGTACAATCGATGTTTACAACAAGCTCACTGACGGCATTCTCTACACCCCTTCAATGTTTATGGTGATGGGTAATGCGGGAGCTCCGAGACAGAACATCGCCGAGGTTACCAACCGCGGTATCGAGTTCGAGCTCGGCTGGCGCGACAATGTCGGCAAGGACTTCACCTACAGCGTTTCTGCCAACGTTACCTACAACAAGAACTGGGTCAGCAAGTACAAGGGCAAGCTCCAGGAAGGCTGGGAGACAGATCCTGCCACAGGCGAGAAGGTATGGAAGACCAACCTCGGAGACGTTTCCACCGGTTCTACCAACAGGGTGCTCGAGGGTCATATGATCAACGAGTTCTATATGATCGACACCTACAAGGGAAGCGGCAAGTATTGGAATGCGGACGGTACTCCGGATGTGAACGGAGGTCCTGTGGACGGTATGATCAGGACGACCAACGATATGGCCTGGCTCAAGGCAATGATGGAGGCCGGCTACCAGTTCTACCCGCAGCAGGGTATCGGCAAGCAGAAGATCTGGTACGGTGAGTACATCTACGCTGACCGCAACGGTGACGGCCTCTACGGAAACTCCTATGACGCCGCTTTCCAGAACAGGTCCACAACTCCTAAGGTCAACTACGGACTTCAGGCCAGCCTCGGCTGGAGGGGTATCGACTTCTCCATGAGCTGGGCAGGTGCCGCCGGATTCTCAATCTACTACTACAGGCAGGCATCCAACTCCAGCAACACCATCTATGGATACGCCATCCCTCAGAGTCTCGTCAGCGACAGATATTTCTTCGACCCGAAGAACCCTGACGATCCGCGTACCAACATCAACTCGAAGAACCCTCGTCTCGTGAATCTCACGGACAGCCAGTCTTCGACTACTTCCTCACTCCACCTCTGCAAGGGTGACTATCTCAAGCTCAAGAATCTCACAATCGGCTACACACTGCCTCAGGATTTGACCCGCAAGGCCAAGATTGAGAAGGTAAGGGTTTACGCTACCGGTGAGAACCTCTTCGCTATCACCCAGTTCCCGGGAATGGACCCGGAAATGCGTGCCACGGCGGGATATTCCACAATGCGCCAGTATGCGTTCGGTCTTAATGTTACATTCTAACAGGAGTCAGGCGATATTATGAAAAAGACAATAATTTCAATATTCGCGGCGGTAATCGCCCTTTCGTCCTGCCAGTCCCTGGATCTGGTAAGCACCTATCAGGTCGCTTCTTCCAATGTATGGGGCAAGGCCACATTGGCCCGTCAGGCAGTGAACGGCATTTACAATGAATTCTATACAAGATCTTCCACCACTGTCAATGAGGACAACTGGAATGTGATGTATGAAGCTTATTCCTCGGTAATGGATACCGACAAGAACTGGTATGAGAACCAGAAGGTCTGCTACGGCAACGGTACTCCTTCCAGCGGTACATTCTCCGAGATGTACAAATACTACTACACCTTCGTGTTCAGGGCCAATGATGCCATCACTCACATCGACCAGGTTCCTGACATGGATGCTTCCGAGAAGGCGAAGCTCAAGGCCGAGGCCAAGTTCCTGCGCGCCTACGGCTATATGAACCTCAATGTGCTTTACCGTGGCGTGCCGCTCTATCTCGAGTATATCGAGGATGCGTCCAAGGCCAACAGACCCCGTTCCACTGAGAATGAAGTATGGGAGGCCATCATCAAGGATCTCACGGACTGCGTTGAGGAGGAGGCCCTTCCTGACAGATATCTTGCCGGTTCCCAGGACTATGGCCGTGTAAGCAGGGGCGTGGCCCTCGCCTACAGGGGACAGGCCTACCAGTGGATGGCTGCCAGGTCCGGGGAAGACCCGCGTCATTATATTGAGCTTGCACTTGCTGATTACGAGGCCCTTGAGGGATTGGGATACGCCCTTTACACAGGTGACGGAGCCAATAGTTTCAAGACTCTCCTCAAGCCGGCGAACGAGCAGTGCGACGAGATGATTTTTGCAATCCGCTGCACCCAGACTCCAGGAATGGGTAATCCTCGTGCCGTCCTCTTCGGAAACCGTGACACGGGTGTGACCTCGGGAGCATGGAACAACTACATTCCGAACCCGGCTTACGTGGAGTCATTCGAGAATGCTGACGGCAGCAAGTTCGACTGGGAGGACTATTTACCGGGATGGAACGACATGACCCCAGAGCAGAGGTCCGTCTTCTTCCTCCGCAATGAAATGACCGACAATGAGAAAGCGGATATGACCGAATATGGTGCGGATATGTCCAGATATCAGTCCAAGAGCAATGAAAGCCGTATCCAGGCCGCTTACGACAACCGTGACCCGCGTCTGAAGATGGCCATCATCACTCCGTACTCAGTCTATCACGGCGGAATTGCAGGAGTTGCATACGACTTTACTCTCAGATGGCCTTACAGGGCAGATACCAAGGAGCCTCGCGACGTCAGGACCGACACGAACTCTATGTACTATTATCTCTGGAGAAAGTACGTTCCGGAAGGACTTGAGAATACCATCCGCTGGGTCTATGAGCAGGACAACATCCTCTGCCGCTATGCCGAGATCCTTCTCCGCAGGGCCGAGTGTCTGAATGAGCTTGACAGGACCGACGAAGCCGTTGCCCTTGTCAATATGGTACGCTCCCGTGCCGGTCACATTCTCCTGAATACCAACAGCTACACGACAGTTGCCGGCAAGGATGACATGCGCGAGAGAATCCGCAATGAGTTCTACTGGGAGCTCGGCGGCGAGGACAGCATGTATTTCAATGAACTCCGCTGGGGAGTATGGCTTGACAGGAAGTTCCGTGACCGTTCGTCCGGAAATGTCGGCGAGATGAATTCCAACGGCCTTATGCAGATCTGGGGATCCAAGACCTACACCTGGTATGCCCTCGGTGACTACGTGGAGGCATGGCCGATTCCTGCCAAGGAGCGTGAGATGAATCCTAGCCTCACCCAGAATCCGGGATGGAATGACTAATTTCAAATCAGAAAAGGAATGAAAAGAATCATATATTTCTGCATGGCGGCACTTATGCTTGCCGCCTGCGGGGAAAAGATAATTGACGAGCGTCCTGTCAAGCCGGGTGAAGATGGGGATGGTGAGTGGATTACCACCAAGTACCAGAACCCGGTGATCAGGAACAATGCTCCGGACCCGTCAGTCTTCGATGACAGGGAGAGGACAGGATATTTCTACGCATATTCCACCCAGAACGGAACCAGCGATACCGAAGACGTGGTATATCTTCCGGTATATCGCTCCACTGATATGGTCAACTGGGAGCTTGTGGGCAATGCATTCGGCGGAATGCAGAGACCTCAGTGGGTTGCCGGGACCAGGATCTGGGCTCCTGACGTGGAGTACATTGACGGCCGCTATGTGCTGTATTATGCCGAAGGACATTGGAACGATCCTTCCCAGAGTGCCTGCGGAGTGGCTGTGTCCGACAAGCCTACGGGCCCTTTCACCTGGGAGAATGTCCCTGACATCCAGCCTCTTGCCAATCCTCACGGAATGCTTGTGGACTATGCCAGCCAGGGCGTGAGCAACGCCATTGACGCCAATATCATCCGCGACCAGAAGACCGGCGAGGTCTATCTCTTCTGGGGAAGTTTCGGCTCCAATTCGGGTATCTGGGCCATAAAGCTCACCGATGACGGTCTTGCTATCGCCCCCGGCGCACAGAAGACATACATCTGCTATGAGATGGAGGGTACATACGTGCACTACAAGAACGGCTATTATTACTGCTTCGGCTCCAAGGGAACATGCTGCTCCGGTGCCACAAGTACCTACCACATTGTCGTGGCCAGGTCTCAGAACATACTCGGCCCATATATCGGAAAGGATGGGAAGCGCATGGATACCAAGTCTTCCGCATTCGACAATGCCACCAATACAATTATGCAGAGCTCTTCAAGCGGCATGTTTGCAGGTACCGGTCACAATGCCGAGATCATTACCGACGACAAGGGCAAGGACTGGATGTGCTACCATGCATATTGGAAGAACAACAATTACAACGGAAGGTGCATGAATATGGATCAGGTTGAGTGGGGAGACGGCTGGCCTTATTTTGCCGACGGCGAGCCTACCGAGGGCAAGGTTTCAGGCCCGACCTGGAAGAATCCTGATGTCAAGTCCTTTGCTGCCAGGGTGGTGGACAATGACGGGGCAGGTCCTCTCGTCGAGACCGGCGATCCTTGCGGCTGCAGGAACACCTGGTCATTCTCAGAATTGAACAACAATACTTATGAAATCAAGTTATATGAATAAGTTTTATAAGTCAGCGATATTGATGGCGGCAGGAGCAATGCTCCTGTCCTGCCACAAGGAAATAGATGCTCCTGTGCCTAACAAGCGCCCGGAAATTCCGGAGGAGCCTGCAATCGTGGACGCTCAGTTCGCATTTACCCGTACCCCGATGACTGGAGCCAATGTGAACTGGGTACAGGGTGTCAGGGCCAGCGTTTCGGACGGAGTTCAGGAGGGTCTCGTATCATTCGAGGCTGGAAGCGTCAAGGCATTGACTGCCACCTTCTCCGGAAAAATCAGCAATCAGGCTGATCTCTTCTATATTCTTTATCCGGAGTCTCAGGTCAAGTCCTTCTCCGATGGCGTTGCCGTCATGGAAGTGCCTGAAAACCAGGTTGCTGGACCTGCCGGAGAGTCTATGTCGATTCCTGCGGCAGGAATGACTGCGCTTAAGACTGCAACTCTCAGGAGCCAGTCTGCGGCAGTAGTTCTCAATCTTGATTATGACAATGTGAAGTCAGTAAGGCTCACCGCCATTGACGGAGAGCCTATTGCCGGAACTGTCAGCGTTGACGTATATGAAAAT
Source organism: Bacteroidales bacterium (assembly GCA_022777585.1). Classification (GTDB taxonomy): domain Bacteria; phylum Bacteroidota; class Bacteroidia; order Bacteroidales; family UBA932; genus Cryptobacteroides. The sequence continues at coordinate 14,097 of JALFFZ010000060.1, forward strand.
GCGGCAAGCGTGGCTGAGGCGGGCGCATCCGCAGTGACAGTCACACCGGCTGAGGGTGAGACTCTCGCACCGGGAACAGTGTCGATTGCAGTTCTTCCGGGTACAGTGAACGGCGGATTCAAGGTTGAAACCGAGTCCCTGGATGGAAATTCAGCGACAAGCTGGTTCTATGAACCATTTGAATTGACTGCAGGCAAGGCGGTTGTGCTTGGCGGAGTACGCAAGCCTCTCGCCGAGAAGGAAAGCTTCACGGCTGAACTTACCGAGGCCACCTCATCAACATTGACCTTCACCTGGGCTCCAAGCGGTGATGCGGCTATAGATGCTGCAACCTCTTATACCTTCGGACTTTACAAGGATGAGGCCTGCACTGATCTTCTCGTCCAGTTCTCTACGGACGCATCTTCTACCGTATGGAACGGCAGGTCTCCGAAGTTCATCTTCACCGGTCTTGAGCAGGGCAAGACCTACTGGTTCAAGGCCCTTGTGGATGACTACGCAGCCGATGACGAGTTCATCAAGGCAAGCAACGTGGTTGCAGGAACAACTACGAAATTCGATATTGTGACTTCGGCTTCAGGCGCCAGTGAGGGCGATGTTCTCATTGCCGAGGACTTCTCCGAACTTCTCTGGTTCGGCGATATGGTCGGACAGGCCGCAGGTTATGTCAATCAGCCTGGCTACAAGGACGGCGGCACTGTCGCATCCAATCCTGGACCTGCTCTCGGAGAGGGCAATACCGATGCCAAGGTGACATTCATGCTCTACGGCCAGGAGGCAAGGCTCTTCAGCAACCTCGCTGCGGCTGTGAAGGATTCACGCCTTGACAGATGGGGCCAGATAAATGAGGGCTCAAGCAATCTCGTATGCGCAAGGCCTGGCTATGTGAAACTCGGTGCTGCAAGCTATGTCGGCTTCATCGTTACACCTGAGCTCGGCAGCCTCGCTGAAGGCAAGTACTATGACCTCAAGGTGACCTACAAGGCTGCAAGATATGAATCCGACCCTTGTCTGGGACTTGTGAAGGTAGTGACTGGAAGCAATGATGAAAACCACGTTGTGGATGTTCAGGAGACTGTCTGGAACACACCTGTCGAGATGTCCACCGAGGCCGGATGGCACGAGTATTCAGCAGTGGTAAGGTCCGTGAAGAAGGGTGACCGCATCGCTGTCGGAATGGACAGAGCCGGAAGCGGTACCAATGCCGGAAGCAAACAACTCAGGGCCCTGGTTGACGATATCAAGGTCGAGGTTGTCAAGATCAATGACAATCCTGTTCTTTCCGACCCTGCCATCAACTACAGGAGGATTGCATACTCGGATGCTCTCCTGAAGTGGAATCCGGTTGCCAATGCTCTGGGATACAAGGTTTACCTTGACGGCAGTCTCTATTCAGAGACCACTGCCACCGAAGTTGACATTACCGGTCTCAAGAACAATTCCGAGCATACTGCCCGCATTGTGGCATTCGACAATACCCAGGAATCCTCCGTTGACCTTGAATTCAGGACCAAGAATGTATGGCAGATCAAGGGCAGGAACCAGGGCTGCCGTATGGCTACCTTCCAGTGGGATCCGCTTGAGGCTGATTTCGGTGCAATCGACATCAATGGCAACAAGAGGCTCTATCAGATGGAAATCTATTCCGACGCTGCCTGCCGGAATGTTGTATATACCTGCTATCCTTACAACGGATACTCAGGCACGAACACGGCGTTTGCCAATTCATCGTGGCTCGGAAAGAAGAACGGTTCAAACCTGGTCTATGACACGAGGATAACCTTCGGAAGCCTCAAGCCGGCCACTACCTACTGGTTCCGTGTCCGCACTCTTGATACGTACACTATCACTTATCATGCTTCTGGCAGTGACAAGACAATGACCAACCCTGCCGGAACCTGCGAGTGGTCCGAGCCTCTCGAGTTCACCACTCCTGCAAGACACGCGCTCGCTGCCGATGAGGTTGCCTACATCGGTTTCGATGATTTCTGCGTGCAGATGGACTATGGCAATGCCTGTGTCGGAACAACTCCTGCAACAACATCCCGAAACACCTATGCCGCTGCCGTTGCAAACGGAGCGAACTATTGGACAGGCAAATTCTGTACTTACGAGTTCGCCATATCCGGTCACCAGCCTGACACCTGGGGATTCGGCTCCGGAGCCAAGTATATTGACGGAAGCTCCAATCCGACCCCAACCCAGAGCTGCCTTCTCATCAATGCCAATGGCGGCGATGCTGCAGGATGCTATATGTCGCAGTGTACCCGTCCTGCAATGGGAGCTGTCTATCTTGACGGTGACAGGAGATGGGTTTCCACCCCGGCTCTTGTCAGCGATAAGCTCAAGGCCGATGAGACGACTCCTTGTACATTGTCATTCACTTACATAGGCGTCTCCAACGCACCTACTTCATTTGCGCAGAATCTTGAGATCCGACAGTACAACCCTGCTGCCGTCTATGACGGTCAGACCTACAAGGTTGTTAAGACGATCAAGCTGGATCCTCCATATCTTGAGGGCGCAGCGGCCACAGCCAGCAACTTCACTTCTGATTTCACCGGAGTGTCCGCGAGTGTGGATGTGGATCTGTACAAGGGTGAGGCCCTGATGATTGTGAATACCACCACAGGCGGTTCTTACCGTATTGTAATTGATGACATCAAGGTGGTTGTCAAATAAGCTTTCTTAGGATTGCGTTTATTTGTATGGGTGAGGGCGGCTGACAAGTGGTTCAGCCGCCCTTTTTTGTACCGTGCCTTTATTCAGGTATGCTGTAAAAAGGAAAGAGCGACAAAGCCATTCACTTTGCCGCTCTTTGGTGGAGGTAGACGGAGTCGAACCGACGACCCTCTGCTTGCAAAGCAGATGCTCTAGCCAACTGAGCTATACCCCCATTTGCGTTTGCAAATATAGATACTATTTGTTAATTTAGCAAAATTAATTTCATATTTTAGAGAGATTATGAGCGATTTCGAAAATTGGAAAGGTTTGTCAGGCCCTGAGGCCATCGGACAGGCAACTGGAGAGAGGATCCCAAAGGAAAGTGGAGAGGTCAATATAGGGGCAAATTCGGATGAAACGAAAAAACCTCACGTGGAAATCAGGCGCGCATATCCGGAAGATGCTCCGTTCATTGCCGAATCCGTGCTTGCGGCAATGGGATATGACAGAGACAGTTCCATTTCTCTCGCAGCTGAAGGAAATGACTCATTGCCAAAAACTTACGAAGAAGTCAAACAGGCATTGGAAGAGATTGCGGCCCGCCCGGATACATTGTACAGCTATCGTCATTCCCGCATCGCGACTTATGGCGGGGAAGTCGCCGGAGTCATTGTCGGGTACGACGGAGCGGCCTACAGGGAGATGGCGGAACTGACATTCGGCCTCATTGCCGGAAAACTTGGCACTGCGCCATTCAATCCGGGGGAGGAGACGGGTGAGGGAGAGTATTACCTGGACTCCCTGCACGTCAGTCCGGATTTCCGGGGACATTCCATCGGAACCGTATTGATGCGCAATGAACTTGACATTGCCGAAGCATTGGGATTCAGGAAAGTCTCGCTCATCGTCGATAAGGAGAAGCCGTGGCTTCACCGTCTTTATGCCCGGCTCGGCTTCGAGGAGGCGGGAGAGACGGTCTTCTTCGGGGAGAAATATCTCCGGATGATACAGGAAATCGGCTAGCGGCGGTTTCCTCCGGGGGGCTGGCGGCATATTCCGCCATGCGCTCTCCTCCGCATGAGGAGAATCCTAAGGAAAACATCATGAATATAACACAAAACAATACAGAAACCATGAAAATCTCAAATCTCGCCGCATCTGCGGCGATAATCGGAGCTATCGCCTCTTCGTGCTCCGGGAATGTTGACCCTGTCATCAAGAGGGACGCAGAACTGGAAGCCAATGTTGAAAGAGTCCTCGGCAAGATGACACTGGAGGACAAGATCGGACAGATGGTCCAGATCAATATCTCCGAAATCGAGACCGACGGCAGGCTGGACACCGCAAAGGTGGCCGGAATAGTCAGAAAATACCGTGTGGGCTCATTCCTCAATGTCCTCCAGGGCGTAAGCCAGACAAGGCAGGTGACTGCAGAGACCATTGCGGAAATCCAGCGTATCTCAATGCGGGAGCTTGGCATCCCGACAGTGTTCGGCCTCGATATGATCCACGGGGCCTCATATCTTTCAGATGCGACCTTCTTCCCGCAGGAAATCAATCTTGCCGCCACGTTTGAAAGAGGATATGCGGCAAAGATGGGAGAAGTCATCGCCTATGAGACCCGTGCGGCAATGGTGCCATGGGTATTCTCGCCGGTGATGGACCTTGGCAGGGACCCGAGATGGCCACGCCATTGGGAAAGCTGGGGCGAGGACCCTTACGTCCAGTCGGAGATGTCTGTCGCCGAGACGGTCGGCGCACAGGGAACGGACCCTAATCATATTGACAATGAGCATGTTGCCGTAAGCATCAAGCATTATCTCGGATATGGAGTCCCTGCTACGGGAAAGGACAGGACGCCGGCAATCATTGCCCCAGGCGACCTCAGGGAAAAATTCTTCCGCCCATTCCGGGAGTGTTTCAGGGCCGGAGCTCTTACATTGATGGCCAACTCCGCATCAATCAACGGCGTGCCGGTACATTCCAGCCACGAATATCTTACGGAGTGGTGCAAGGAGCAGCTCGGCTGGGACGGAATGGTGGTCACGGACTGGGCTGACATCAACAACCTCTACACCCGCGAGCACATTGCAGCGGACAGGAAGGAGGCCCTTGAGATCGGAATCAATGCCGGTGTGGACATGATAATGGAGCCGTATGACCCTGTGGTTTGCGACGAGCTCATTGAGCTGGTGAATGAAAAACGCATTCCAATCTCCAGAATCGACGATGCTGTGCGCAGAGTTCTCCGCCTCAAATTCCGTCTCGGACTCTTCGAGACTCCGGTATGGAGCGTGGACGGGTATGATCGCTTCGGCTGCGAGGACTTCCGCAATTCCTCATACAGGGCTGCCGTGGAGTCGATGGTGCTCCTCAAGAACGAGGGTGACATTCTCCCGCTCAGACAGGGAGCGAAAATCCTTGTTACCGGGCCTAACTCCAACAGGATGAGGACATTGAACGGTGGCTGGTCCTACAGCTGGCAGGGCGATGCAGCTGACCGCTATGCAGAGTCTTACAATACCATATATGAGGCTCTTGCGGAAAAATTCGGCCAGGCCAATGTGAAATGGGTTCCAGGCGTAAGCTATGAAGGAGCCAACTGGCAGTCCGAGAGCGAGCCTGACTATGCCTCAGCCGTACGTGCCGCAGCCTCTGCCGATGTCATTGTAGCCTGTGTGGGTGAGAATTCCTATTGCGAGACTCCTGGCAATATCAATGACCTCAATCTCTCTCCGAAGCAGAAACAGCTTGTGCGTGAACTTGCAGCCACCGGAAAGCCTCTGGTACTCATCCTCAATGAGGGCCGTCCACGTCTCATCGGTGACATTGAGCCACTTGCCAAGGCTGTCGTTGACATCATGCTTCCGGGCAATTTCGGAGGCGATGCCCTTGCCGCTCTTCTGTCAGGAGAGGAGAACTTCAGCGGAAAGCTTCCTTACACATACAGCAGGCACGCACATTCCCTTCACACATACGATTATAAGGTCAGCGAGAATGTCCAGACAATGGAGGGACTCTACAACTATGATGCTGTGATGGATGTTCAGTGGCCATTCGGAGCCGGCCTGAGCTATACCGTATTTGAGTACAGCGATATGAAAGTGGTCTCAGGCAATGGCGACTTCAAGTCAGGAGACCTTCTCGAGTTTGAGGTGACCGTCAGGAATACCGGTGACAGGGCAGGAAAGGAATCAATTCTGCTCTATTCCAGCGACCTTGTGGCCAGCGTGATTCCAGATGTCAAGAGGCTCCGCCAGTTTACCAGGATTGACCTTGAACCGGGTGAAAGCGAGACTGTCCGCCTTTCATTCCCGGCTGATGAACTCGCCTTTGTAGGCCGTGACGGGAAATGGAGACTTGAGAAAGGCGAATTCAGGATTGCCTGCGGAGGTCTCTCTGTCATGCTGACCTGCACAGAGACCAATGTTTGGGAAACACCGAATATATAATACTGACAATCAATATTTTCAATTATGAAATCCAATATCGCAAAATCTTTGGTTGCCATTGTCCCGGCAATTCTGATGATGGCTGCCTCGTGCGGCAACCCGGGTGTTGGGGATGCCACCGGAGTTGAGGTTCCTTCCGAAATCCAGGTTGGCCCGGCCGTCCTGAAGATGGTTAATGTCGAGCCATCCTCATTTACCTCAGGCATTGCCCCTTCCGGAATCAAGGCCAAGGGCGCAACCGTAAGGCAGGTGGTGCTTTCCGGTTATTCCATCAGCGCCGCTCCGATTTCCCAGGAAGTCTGGACAGCCGTGATGGGCTCCAACCCTTCTTCCACGCAATCACCTGAGCTGCCTGTAGATATGGTCAGCTATAAGGATTGTCAGAAATTCATTGCCAAGCTCTCCAAGATGACCGGGATACCTTTCTCGATGCCTACAGAGGCTCAGTGGGAATGCGCTGTCCTTTCCGGAAAGAGTGCTGTTGTGGAGAAGTTCGTGGAAATGTGTGCGGACACCTTTGTGGATACCCCTGCCCAGGAACTTGCCATTGATCCGATGGAAGTCGGAAATCTTACCCAGAAGGTAGCCCGCCAGAAGGCTTTGAGGACTGTTTGTGAGGATTATTCGAAGTCTCCTCTCTATACTTTCCACGTTGTGGTGAACACGAAGGTTCCTGTTACTGAGGAACTCAGACGTGCCTTTATCGACAAGGACCCGCTTCGTGAGAATGTCTCCGGGGGTGAGACAATCAAGGTCGGAAACCAGGTGATTACCATGGTAGGTGTCGAGGGCGGTACATTCGAGATGGGCGGAACCAAGGAGCAGGGCAAGACAGCCGGTGAGGATGAAAAACCTGTTCACGAGGTGACTGTAAGCGGTTTCGAGATTGCACAGACTGAGGTTACCGCAGGTCTCTGGCTGGAAGTGATGGGAAGCCTCCCTTACGGCAACAGGGACAGCGAGCCGAACAAGCCTGTAGTCAATGTTTCCTGGTATGATTGTCAGGAGTTTATTCTTAAGCTCAATGCATTGACAGGCAGGAAGTTCCGTCTTCCTACCGAGGCTGAGTGGGAATATGCTGCACGAGGTGGAAGATATTCCCGCCACACCACTATGTCAGGTTCAATATATACTGTCCAGGTTGCGGCCTACATTGAGAATGCATCCTCCAAGGTTGTTCCGGTCAAGAAATATCTTGCCAATGAACTCGGCATCTACGATATGTCCGGAAATGCCTGGGAATGGTGTCAGGACAGCTATGCTCCTTACAGTGAGGCTACTGTCACCGACCCTTATGTCAATGAACCCGGCGAGATGCGGGTCATGAGAGGAGGCAGCGCTGCTTCCAGGTGGGATGCCTGCAGGGTGTCCAACCGCTCCGGAATCCCTGCTTCTTCAATGAAGGGAACATTCGGATTCAGGCTCGCATTGTAGCCCTGCTTTTTCTGGAGGATCTCCGGCATTGCACTGAGTGATTCACTCGAAACGGCATACCGTTTCAGGAACCGTATCAATGTTTCCGCTGTACTGCAAAGTGCGGCGGAAATTTATATTTTTTGGATAAATATTCATAACTTGCCGCAGGAATGTTTTGAAGATTGATTAAGAATTCTTATCTTTGGATGAATTTTGATAAGATTTTTTAAATCATTCATATCAAATGAAACATATTTTGTTGCCGGAAGGCTGTTCTGACAGGCGCCTCGTGTTCTATCTCTCTATGGAAGAATACGTTGCTGCCAATCTTGACCGCATTGCAGGAGAGGGAGGTGAGGCGTTCTTCATGTGGCAGGTTCAGCCTACAGTCATTTTCGGCCGCAACCAGGTCATGGAGGCAGAGGTCAATATGCCATATTGCAGGGAAAAGGGCATTCAGCTTTACCGCAGGAAGAGCGGAGGCGGCTGCGTCTATTCTGACAAAGGCAATATAATGCTCTCGTTCATAACCCCTTCCACCGATGTCGCCTCTACATTCGAGAGAATTCTGGAGAATCTGGCGGCAGCGCTCAGGAAGGCAGGTCTCAATGCTGAAAGATCAGGAAGAAACGACATTCTCGTCGATGGTAGGAAGGTCTCGGGAAATGCGTATTTCCTCCAGCCGAAATCCAGCATAGTACACGGCACAATGCTTTTCAATACCGACTTCGAGGAACTGGTCAGGGCTATCACTCCGTCCGAAGAGAAAATAAAGAGCAAGGGAGTTGCCTCGGTAAGGCAGCACGTGACCAATGTTCTCCCTTATTTCGAGAAGGCCGAGGGCTGGTCAAGGGAACTATCTGATATAGAAGCGTATAAGAATTATCTCATAGGTGAGTTCTGCACCACTGCCGAGGGTGGAATAGACAACGTTTCCCTCACTGCTGATGATGTAAGGGAAATAGAGGAAATCGAGAAGGGCTATCTCGACCCCGCCTTCCTCGAGGGTAGGAACCATTCCTACTCAGTCAGCAGAAAGGCCAAGATTGAGGGAATAGGCGAAATCATTGCAGAGCTCGAGCTCGACTCCGGCAACATTGTCAAATGTCACGTCGCCGGAGATTTCTTTGCCGTCAAGGAAGGCATTGACATCGAGATTACAAGACTTCTGGCCGGCTGCCCGGACAAGAAGGAGGAAATCGAGACCAGACTCGCAGGCGCCGACCTCGCACAGTTCATTCCGCACCTGACACCTGAAACAATCGCTGAAATTTTAAATAACCGATAATATGGAAGAGAATCTCAAGAAAACCTGTCTCTATGACAGCCACGTTGCACTGGGAGCCAAGATGAGTCCGTTCGCAGGATTCATCATGCCGATCCAGTATACCAACATAACTGACGAGCACAATGCTGTCCGTCACAAGGTCGGAATGTTCGACGTCTCCCACATGGGTGAGGTCTTCATCAGCGGACCGGATGCGGAAAAGTATGTGAACCACATATTTACCAATGACATCCGCGGCTTCGAGCCCGGCAAGGTCCTTTACGGAATGATGCTCCATCCTACAGGCGGTGTTGTGGACGATCTCCTGGTTTACAGGGAGTTCGAGCCTGACCACTTCCTCCTCGTGGTGAATGCTGCCAACATTGACAAGGACTATGCGTGGATGCTTTCACAGGCTGAAGGCTACGACGTGAAGATTGTCAATGAGTCTGAGAAATGGGGCCAGATTGCAGTTCAGGGTCCTGAATCAGAGAAGATTGTGACTGAGGTTCTCGGCCTCAAGCCGGCTGCCGACCTCTCATTCTACACTTATTACGAGTCAGAATGGAAGGGCGTCAGGATGGTTGTCAGCCGTACCGGATATACCGGAGAGGACGGATTCGAGCTCTATACCGACATTGAGGGAACAAAGGAAATCTGGAAGATTCTCCTGGATGCGGGCGTGGTTCCTTGCGGACTCGGCTGCCGTGACACCCTCCGCTTCGAGGCAGGTCTCCCGCTCTACGGAGACGAGCTTTCTGACGACATCACCCCTGTCGAGGCCGGTCTCGGAATGTTCTGCAAGCTTGACAAGGAGGAATTCATAGGCAAGGATGCTCTCGTGCAGCAGAAGGCTGAAGGCCCGAAGAAGAAGCTTGTGGGAATCGAACTTCAGGACAAGGCTATCCCGAGGGCTACCTATCCTGTCGAGACAGAGGCTGGTGAGCAGATCGGCGTGGTGACCACCGGCTACCATTCCATTTCCCTCGACAAGAGTATCTGCTTCGCCCTTGTGGATGCCGCATACGCTCCTCTCGGCACTCAGGTGATGATCCGCATCAGGAAGAAAGTCTTCCCTGGAATCGTCATAAAGAAGCGTTTCTACCAGACAAACTACAAGAAATAATCACATTTTAATTGAATAAACTATGAGCAAAATCATTGAAGGTCTC
>JALFFZ010000118.1 GCA_022777585.1 Bacteroidales bacterium
GATTGGTCGTGACATCCAGCCTCTCTATCAGCCAGTCCGCCTTGAGGTACTCCAGAGCGGGGCATCCTGACAGGTCCACGTCCGCGACCATCATGTCCCCGCTGCCGGCGACAAAGCCAGTGATGAGTCCGTCTCCTGAAGCAGTGATGGAGATGTAGAAAAGCTCCTCCGTCTCCTTGCAGCTCTCCCTGTAGGCGTGATGGACATAGTACCAGCCCTCGGTCGTCGCCCTTAAAATATCGCTCCTCCCGTCGCCCCAATCCACGCGGCATTCCCCGGGACGCATTCTAAGGTGGACGTGTCCCACTTCCCCTTCGGTCCAGTTGATTGCCCGGAGAGTCATTTTGATCGTGTCAGCCATTTCCTGCTCATTCTTTTTCCTGTTCTTGATTTCCCTCCCCTCTTGCCTTTTCCGTGCGTCACTCTCCGACTCTGGGTGTCGTCATCCTTGCTGTGGACGACCTTCAGGATGATGTCCCCGCTTTTCATATTGGCATATTCCGATACCCTGAGGACTGCCCGCTTGAGGGTGCGGCCGGTGATGAAGATATCCCTTATGGCGGATACCGTCTCCTCAGAGACATTCTCCCGGGAGTTCGAGAAGAGCACGAGGATGATGCTGCCATATTCACCCTCCGGTACATCGCTGTAATCCTTGATGAGAGTCTGGAGAGTGGCCGGAGAGTACTTCACGTCACCCTTGTGCTGACGGAAACGGGTCTCGTGGACAATCTTCGTGTCGAAGAGGTACTCCAGCTCTCCACTGCCCAGCTCCGGGCAGATACGCAGCAGGTCCTTGATGCACTCCTCGACATTGGACATCCTGTCCAGCCGGGCCATCGCCCTGTCCATACGGGCATCACGCATCCTCTTGGCGCGGTTGCGCCTCTCCTCCCTCTCCCATATCCGCTTGCAGATATCCCAGGACATTGCTCCCCGGAAGCATTCCCTTTTCTCCTTGCGCCCCCTGGCATACATCACCATCTGGCGGGAATGCACCTCGGACCATTTGCGCCTGTACCTGTTGTCCGGCCTCTCCATGAATGACGGGGTCTCATCCTCCGAGAAACCCCAGTAGGTCATCTCCCAAAGGATACGAGAAGCAAGCTCCGCATCACTGAAGCTCAGCCCATCCTCTATCTGTATCCTGCTCGCGAGGACTTCACTCCAGCAGTCATCACAGCCGGTGACGTGTATCCAGTTCTCATCATCCTCGTCACGGCTCAGTTCTATCACCCCGTCGGTCTGTCCGGCGGCTTCGTTGAGCATAAGCTCATCGAACGCCTCCCTGTAGGAGTAGATGTCCTTCACGTCATATACCCCTTTCAGAGTGGGTATGAGCTCGTCGAACGAGACCTTGTGGAGTAATTCATAAAGTGTCATAAACTGCCTCCATTGATACAAGCAACTGATGATTCCATTATCCCAAAAGCATTCTGCGTCTCAATTCAATCTCCTTCTTTTCCACCAACTCGTCCCATAACCTTGAGTCCTTGAAATCCGACACAGGAATCCGGTCCTCATACTTGCGGAAAAAGGCTTCAACATCCCAGTTGTACAGAGAATGGTTGTTTATTAGTTTTCTCCAATTGAGCCTGTCTGCAAATCGCTCGACAATCTCTTCGGTGAGTGAACCATAATCTGAATATTCGTCCCAATCCCAGATATCCTTGAACTTCTCCAGCATCTCTACGCTGACCTTCTCTTCTGACATTTTTCTGGCAATCTGGCTCCAATTGAGTCTTGACTTGAACTTTTCAAGCATCGGGATTGTCCAAAATACATTCCCATTACAGTAAAGTAATTTTGTTTTCCACTGCAAAGAAACAGTCTCTCAATGCAATAATGTGGCAGGATTCTCTCCTGCCATGTTATTGCAGTGGCATATCCCATATTTGCCGCTAAATGACAGGAACGATGAAACATTACGGCGATATGGTTGTATAAGGCCTTTGACAAAGCTCCGAGAATGGACTGCGAAGAGATTAAAGACCGGCTTCAGACCGATATCATCTCCAGACTTCCGGAATGCCGAAAGGACGACAGCCTGGCCGAGGACTTTCTGAAGGAAATCAGGAAGATACACAGGAAACTTAAAGGATTATAGAATATGGACAACAACGATTGCAGGTGGCCGGTGGCCATCGGAACTACAGAGAGCGGCGAAGGACGGGTTTTTGATTATTCAAAAGCCTCCAACATACTTGTCGCCGGAGCCCCGAAGCAGGGCAAGAGCACGGCGATAAGAATAATAGTGGACGCCTTGAAGAGCTGTCCGGAAGCCTCCGGAATGCAATTCAGGGTCATCGACACGTCAAAGCCTCAATGGGATGCGGACGAGAGGTTCGGCGAGTTGTGCCGCGAACTGGAAAGGAGGGAGACCCTGCAAAATGTAGGTGTCGACATCTCAGGATTCCCTTTGATTGTGACCGTGATTGATGAATATTCCGACCTTGTGGAATTCGGCAGTCGGGACTCAAGGCGCTCTGTCAAGGACTCCGTCCTACGCCTTGCAAAGGAAGGACCGGGGTTCGGAATCCGCCTGATACTCTCCAGCAGGAAGCCAGCTCAAGACGTGAAAGCCCTTCTCAACTACTTCCCTACCCGTTTGGTACTCAGGATTTCCGACAGAAAGGACTCGAAGATGCTTCTGCAATCCGAGGCGGCATTCTGGGACCTGAACTCCAGCGGAGAGATGTTTCTCTATGATAAAGGAGTGATCTCCCATTGCAGCCTTTCCGGAGTCATTCATCAATAGCGAATCCGCCTTGCGCCATGAACAGATCATGTGGATGCATAACATTGGCAGTGAAAGACGTTATCTTTGCACAAATCATTCACTTATGCCGACAAGATATATCTGTGACACAGAACACTATAACGAGGTCATCGCCAGATGCGCTTCGGTGAAGTCGTACCTCTGGATAGGGACTGCGGACATAAAGGACCTGCACGTCAAGGTGGGTTCCGACAGCCAGCCGTTCCTCGCCGTCCTTGCAAAGCTGGTCCGTAAGGGCGTGA
>JALFFZ010000138.1 GCA_022777585.1 Bacteroidales bacterium
ATCAACAACATCGAATTCTAAAAGAGTTCAACCAAAATGAATTTCAAGAGTGTAATATCATCGGCGATCATCAGAGGGGCTGCGGCCCTTCTGATGGCGGCCGGTGCCATTTCCTGCAACACCATATATGACGACCAGAGCGACTGTCCGAGAGGCATTTCCCTGCGCTTCGTCTATGACTACAATATGGAGTTTGCCAACTCGTTCCACAAGCAGGCCCATTGTCTCAATGTCTATGTCTTTGACAAGGATGGCCATTATCTTGATAACTGGGTCGAGACCAGTGACGTCCTCAAGGATGAGAACTGGAGAATGCAGCGCAAACTGGATGAAGGCAGTTACACTTTGATTGCATACGCCGGGTTGTGCTGCGGAGAGACGTCGTTTACAGCTCCGCAGCTCCAGACCCGTGCCGCAAGCCGAAGGGAGGAAGTTTCCGTCTCCCTCAAGCAGACAAATAACATTTCAAACGCTTCCCTACATCCTCTTTTCTACGGCATGGCTACTCTTGAGGTCGGGAAAGACGACTATGTGGAGGAGACCATTTACCTGAAGAAAGACACGAACAATCTCCGCTTCGTGCTTCAGCAGATGAACGGAGAACAGATCAAGGCTGATGAGTTCGATGTCAAGATTACTGATGACAACGGCCTGCTAGCCTGGGACAACGAAGTACAGCAGAATGGTGTCATCACATACATGCCGTGGACCAAAGGCGAGACAGTCATAGGCTCACAGGAAGATGGCGTAACACCTGTTTCCGCCGCCTACTATGAACTTTCAACATCAAGGCTGACCACAATAACAGCACCGAGACTGGTCGTTTTCAGCCGGGAGAGGGGTGAGAATATCATCAACATTCCATTGAACACATATCTCCTCCTTCTCAAGAGCGAACTTTATTCCGAAATGCCTGCCCAGGAATTTCTTGACCGCATCAGCGAATGGTCGCTGGTATTCTTCCTTGATAGCGGAAACCGCTGGGTTAATTCCCATATCGTTGTCAATGATTGGATTGTAAGGTTAAATACCGCTGAATTATGATTGGATTGCGGACCAGTCTACTCTCAATTCTGTCTATCTGCTTCTTGCTGACGGGCTGCGTTCTGTACAATGGCAAGGAGGAGAAAGGAGAGTCGTTTGTCCGTCTGAAACTCGACATTGAGGTTTCAAATCTACCTTCCTCTCCGAAAACCAAGGGCTATGAGGACCCGGAGTCTGACAATGAGATGATGAATACGCTCCGCATCATCGTTGTCCGCGAAAGCGGAATTGTGGAGCACAACACCTACTTGAATTTCACCAAGCCTAACCTCAGCCTCAAGAATAAGGAATACAAGGTTGTAGGTGGCGAGAAAAAGAAAATCTTTCTTATCGCCAATGAGGGCAATAAGAAAGTGACGTACAACTTCTCCAATCTCAAGCCCGGTACTGAATTCCCTGAATCTGAGGTGAATGATGCCCTGATAACAATGACGGAGAATAATGACGAGATAACGGGAATTATCCCGATGACCGCCTGCCACGTGGTGGATATGCCACTCAAGGATTACAAGACCGAGCTCTTCATTATCAGGGCGGCCACCAAATTTACGTACATCATCACCAATAACACCTCCAACCCTCTTTCTTTCAGCAAATTGAAGATCAGCAAAGGAGCAAGTAAGGAGTATCTCTTCCCTCGTATCACTTCCTCATCCTCCTGGGGAGACTATACTGACGGAGGCAATACTGTGACTGTACCTGGCGGGATGCTTATCGAGAATTATGAGGTCCCTATGGTGGGGAACAATGAATATTACGAATTCCAGAAAGACTGCTCCATATCGGTTGCAGCGGGTTCCGAGGTCAAGATTGCCCCGTTCTTCCTCCTCGAAGGAAAATACACAGACGGGAACAGCGGTGGCAAGAACTACTCTACCACATTGACAATAAACGGGTTGGATTATTTCAAATACCTGCCTGATCTGTCTCAGCTGCCACGGAACACACATGCTGTGGTCAGGGCTAAATTCAATACGGCAGGCATAGAAGTCACCGTGGAAGTCCTTCCTTATGGAGAAGTGATCCTTAACCCTGGATTCGGACAATAGGAGAATGCGGAATGAAAAAGATATCTTTCATATTGTCAATGCTCTGCGCAATGCTGCTGACCTTTTCCTGCGTATGGGAGAAGGAGGCGGAGACCGATTTGCCGGAAGAAAGCGGCAGCATCTCCATTCAGGTGGACTACCGTCCGCTTGAATCTGCTCTTGATACCAGGTCGGCAGGTGACCTTATCAGGACCATTGACAATATTTCCATAGTCGCTTTCAATTCTGAAGACGGGGCCTTCGCGTTCAGCGGGTATTTCTCAGATGCGGACTATCATGTAGAGGAGGTCGCATCTCCGTCGGGTACTTATGCGGAAAGCAAGGTTTACCGGGCATCCATGTCAATGGATGATGTCCCGAGGGGAAAATACCGCATTTACGCAGTGGTCAACATGGACCGGAATCTCACTTCTGCGGAGACAGCATCGGAGTCAGCGCTGAAATCCATATCACTGAGTTGGCAAACAACCGGAGACAAGGCCTGCTCGCCTGAAAACAACCGGATGTTCGGATTCTTCACGGACAATGCATCAACCGTGATTCCATCCGAGGCCCCGGAAATCGTCGTCGGTACTTCCAATGTCTCCCTCCATGCCTGGGTAAAAAGGGCTGTCTCGAAGGTGACGGTGACATACGATGCCACCGAGCTGAAGGACAATATCTACATTTATCTGAAATCGGTGCAGATTCTGGACATTCCGGCAAGATGTCCTCTCGGCAATTCCAATACTCCGGCTTCATCTTCGGACCTCATACACGAGGGAGAGATGCTGACCTATTCGGGCTCATCCACTATACAGGACTGGCCTTATGTCTCCAAGGGAAATCCTGTGTATCAATATGATGGAGGTCATACCGAGACTGCGCAGGCCCTCTATTTCTTCGAGAACAACCAGGGGAACGGGTCCAAGCACGGCTACCATCCGGGCGATGCGTCCTGGGACAAGGACCAGAAGGCCTACGGTACCTACATCGAGGTAAAGGGCTACTATGTCAACAGAACTGCCGACAACAGTTCCCAGGGCCCTATCATCTACCGCTTCATGCTTGGAAAGGATGTCACGAGCGACTTCAATGCCGAAAGAAGCAACCACTACAAGGTGACATTGAAGTTCCGTAACAATGCCAACGACCCTGACTGGCACATTGTGTATGAGCCTGAGCAGCCGGAAATTACTATTCCAGACCCTCTGTACATCTCCTATGTGCCGAATGAGAGAGTGAATGTTCCCGTAGTCGTCAGGGGTGGCAATTCCTCCACCACCGTCAAGGCTGATATCATCGAGAGCCATTGGTATGGGGACAAGGGGCATAAGTATGACTATCTGTTCACGGATAATACCCATGGCATTCTTTCGCTTGCGAAAACCGGGGATGGCGCTCCGACATTGACCGGCACATCATCGCCATCACAAGAGCTTGCAGACCGATGCCTTTACTCAATCCCGGTTTACACAAGAGGGCTCACTCTCGGCAGTTCCTTCTCCGGTTACAACTATTTCCCTCACGACACCCGTACAGGAAAGATTCGCTTTTCAGTGACGGTGAACGGGACTACCTACACCAAGGATGTGAGAATTATTCAGGTAAAGCGCGTTGTCAATCCGGCCGGCGTATGGCGCCAGGCCTCGAGCACCAAGCCGTTCAATTTCAGACTGATGGAGCTTAACGAGGATGACGACAGCAACACCGGGCCTGTTCACAGGCAGTTCTACCCTACCATTTCTGACGGACCTTGGACCGCACATATCGAACAAGGAGCCGACTGGATTCAGATTGCCCCGACGGGAAGCAGTGCCTGGGGAACAGCGGATGTGACAGGTGGTACAGCTTCAGAAGTACGCTTCGATGTCCGTCCAGCAAGCACCTGCTCGGACGGCACGGTGAGGGAAGGAGTCATCAAGGTGACTTACAACAACAATACCTGCATCCACTATTTCTTTGTGAGCCAGGGACTTGGAGATGTTCCGATGGCTGTGAACGTCACATATCCGCTCAAAACGGTTTACGATTCGACCTCCGCTTCCCACACCTGCTACTGGATGAACCGCAATATGAAGTACGCAGGGGTTCCTTGCGACAATCCTCTGATGGAGGGAGGCCTATTCAGATGGGGCAATGCAACCCAGGCTATCAAGCCGGAAGATGCACAGAGGAGCGGTTACGGCTTCAATATCGAGGGCTATTCCACCGGAAAGACCCATTGGATGTATACAGGCGGTGATGTATCCTTCACAGGAATATGGCATCCGGAAAGGCCTACAGGCTTCCGCTACGATGATGAGCACGCCACCTACAAGAGCCGTTTCTATAGCGACAGATGGCCTGCCAAATATGCAGACTGGACGGCATTGCAGGAGCTACCGCGCTACTACGGAGTGCTTTACGGCGAGGAAAGCGCGGGTACGGCTACCAATACCACCAATGCCTACACCTACATAAATCCGGGTGACGTGAAGGGCATGCAGGGCCTCTTCGTATGGGACAGGAGCAACCGCAGACATCTATTCTTCCCTATCGGATCAACTGGTTACGGCCACAGGAAGGGTTCTGACCTATATAAAACGGATTGGGGCGGAGATGGAAACGAAAAGCGTGATGTCCTCAAATACGCCCAGCGAAGCCTCGAGATGCCGTCTGCCACAGCACAGGAACTCCCGATGCTCTATGACCTCTGGATGCGAAAGGGAGCCATCTACTGGTACGAGGAGAACGAGTTCTACACCATTAATAAGGAGAGCTACGCACACGATATCAACTACTACACCTACGACCTGAATACCTATGGAGCAAATCCTGTGACAATGGCAGCCAAGGGCGCCAGCGATCCGCATACCGGCGTGGCCTGCCGCAGCGCCCAGTGGTCCGACGCCTGCTTTGTCCGCTGCGTGCATTATTAATCAACTGCATACCTGATTTTAAATCCTGCTCCTGCCTCACAGGGGCAGGATACTTTTTTGCCGCCCTACGAAGACAGATTTCGTGAGTAATCAGGGGCCTTGCATTGGGAATGAATGCTATTTTTGCAAAATATTTTCAAAAAATTAGTACCTTGTCTTGCAATATATTCAAGAAAATATATATCTTTGCAATCAGAAAGTACCTGCAGACACAGGGAAGCTGTGGGATGGAGGAGAAAAAATAATCAAAATATATTGAAAATGAAGAAAGTACAAGATGCGAGCGTAGGTGGAAGGAACTTCTACTTCGACGTTGACGCCTATGAAAGAATGGAGCAGTACCTCAAGCATTTTGAGGAGAGACTGCAGAAAAGTCCTTCCTCCCTCTTATATGAGAAGGACGAAGTGATGAGCGATCTCGAGGACAGGATTGCGGAACTGCTGACAAAGGAGATCGGCACAGGCAACAGGACGGTGAACATTGACCTGGTCCAGAAAATCACCGAGCAGCTGGGGATGCCTGACGGGGTCAAGGAGCCTGAAGACACAGCCGGAGACGGAGGTTCAGAGGGAGGACAGCAGGGCGGAGACGGTGCAAGCGGCAGCGATGACAAGGCAGACAACACGACTCCGCCGAAGAAGAAAATGTACAGGGACATTGACGAGAAGGCCATAGGCGGCGTCTGCTCAGGCCTTGCGGCATACTTTGACATTGACGTAGTCCTAGTCAGACTCATTGCGGTAGCGGCCCTCATTATGGGTACAGCGGGATTCTGGATTTACATTATCCTCATGATAGTCATCCCGAAGGCGGAGACGCCGGTACAGAAATGCGAGATGTACGGCCTCCCGATGACAGCGGAAAACCTCGCACGATTCTCGACAAAAAAGTAGATTATGGAAAACAATTCTGAAAATATCCGTTCTCAGATGAGAAAAGGCGTGCTGGAATACTGCATTCTCTGCATATTGGCACGCAAGGAGGCTTATGCCTCGGCAATTATCGAAGAGCTCAAGGCAGCGAATATGATAGTGGTGGAAGGTACTCTCTACCCGCTTCTGATACGGGAGAAGAATCAGGGCTACCTGACCTACCGATGGGAGGAGTCGCCTCAGGGTCCGCCGCGCAAATATTATGTCATAACTGAGAAGGGCAAGGCCCTGCTGCAGGAAATGGACGCTGCCTGGAATGAAATAGTAACCACGATTGAAACCTTGAAGAAATGAACCAGGTCGAGAAAAACAGCATAGGCGGCTATGCCTTCACATTGGAGACAACGGCTGCGGAAAAGATAGACAAGTATCTTGGTGAGCTCAAGGAGTTCTACTCCGGAATCGAGAGCGGGAACGAGATCATGGAGGGCATCGAGGAGAGAATGGCTGAACTTCTGGTGGAGAAATGCGGGAAGAACGGGATTGTGACGGAGTCCATTGCCAATGCTGTCATCAATGTCCTCGGGAAGCCGGAGGAAATCGAATCCGAATCGGCTGAGGAAAAGGAGAATGCCAGGGCCGAGGAGCCTGTGAGCCGTAAAAAGAAGATTTACCGCGATCTGGAGGGTGGCAAGATTCTCGGTGTGTGCAGCGGTCTGGCAGCCTATTTCAATATGGATGTGGTAGCTGTCCGCACTTTGTTTGTCGTGTTCACGGTTGTTCTGTGGATGGCACAGATAAGATGTTATCCGACATCGGAATTTACTCTGCCTCTGGTCATATACCTCCTTGCCGGATTCATCATCCCTCCGGCCAGAACTGTTGGCGAAAAGCACAGGATGAAGGGCGAAGGGAATACGGTACAGGACATCCAGAAGACGGTTCAGGCGTCGATTGACAAAGCCTCGGGGACAATCAGGGATATGGGCAACTCCGAGGCGGCCAAAAGCGCCGGAAACCTGATAACGAAGACAATGGGAGTATTAATGCTGCTCATCGGATTTGCAGGCCTGTTCGCCGGAAGCCTGGCATTGTTCTGGAGCAATGTTTTCGGGATTTCGACGTTGACCGGGCCTATAATGGCCGAATTCATGGGCAGCTTGCCAGGGGTTTATGCCGCCTATGATACAATCTGGGTGAAGGGATTGATCATTGCTGCGACGGCATTGCCTTTCGTCTGGTTCATCTACACCGGGTTGCTGTGCCTGATTGAATTCAAGGCTCCGAAATGGCATCCAGGCCTGGTAATCTTCATCGTCTGGCTCCTGACTCTGATAATGCTGTCCGTTACGGGATTTATGGGATGCCTCCCGATATTGTTAAATTCCTGAATAAAATGAGAAATTGCTTCAAATTCCAATGAAATTTCGACATTTTCCTGAAAATTTGTTAGCAATTTGTTATAATAAACCGATTATCATACCAGCCGGGAATGTTTGGCACGAAAATGGCAAATAAACGAAACAGAAGACATAAATCATAAGCTAGTTTAATTCATATTGAATAGTCGAACAGCAGCCAGTCGTGAAGACCAGCTGCTGTTATTCTTTTGGGAGATTCCCGGTCAAGCCGGGAATGACGTGAATGGTCAATCCGGGAATGGCGCAAAGAGGCCAGGATTATTCCTCCGGAGCAAACATAGGGTCCCAGGCAGGGAGGCGGACAGGCTTCTGTTTCAATATTTCCAGAATATCGGAAGGGACGTATTTCTTCTCAGCCACGAGACGGAACATATACTCATTGAACCATTCGTCTGTCATTATAAGATGGCCCTTGTAGCCGCTTTCGGCTCCCCAGCTGTTTTCAACCATCCACTTGAGAGGCTTGCCGTCACGGATGTCAACAGCCATCAATGTCATCGCGTGGGATGAGCCGCTGGCGTGAGTCATCACCCTCTGCCTCTTGTCCATATTCAGGTCAATGCCGAAGAGCGAACCGTAGTCATAATTGGCAATATCGAGGACACCCTTCTTGGAATTCAGGAACTTGCCCACGTCGCAGGAGAAATACATTGCTTTACCGTCCTTGATCGAAGCGGTTGCAATGTCTTTGATACGGTCAACCGGGAGATTGACATAGAGCCAGTTATGCCCGTCATAAACGTGCCTGTCATAGTCGATTTCATAGACCTTGTAATACTCTCTGGTCGGGTCATTCATCAGCATCACATAATTGTCATTGAGAGGCTCTCCAATGAATTTCTGATAGAATGACTGAGGTGTGTAGGTCTCGCGGCTTACGAGATTGTCCTTGGCATCATACATTGCCCATTCGAACTCGGTCGGAGGAACTCCGAGACATAGTGCCAGAATGCGGTAAACATCCTTCAACACGTCTTCCTTGATCTGCTGGAGGTTCTGGTCGAGAGCGGCATCTGCTTTGGCTGAAGCCTTCGCCGATCTGCCCTTCAACGAGGCCTTGGCTTCATCATTGAACTCCCTGATTCTCAGTCCGCCCTGCCTGAGGACGTTCTTTATCTGTGCTGACATCTGGGATGTATTATTGCTGCTGTATGTCTCAGGCATCACTTCAGACGGAACAAGACCGTATTTCAGTATGAGATCGGAGACTCCGGTAAACTGGCCGCCGTCACCTATAGGGTTGGAGAAAAGCCAGTCTACCTTCCTGTCATCAAACGGGAGATCCTTTGTATCAATGACACCCTGGAGGAAGAGATTGGATTTCTCGAGCTGGTCATAGAAGAAGACATAGTTCTGTGAGAAAGAGAACGAGCCAAGATCATATTTCTCTATCATAGCTGCCCTGAGCACATTGAGGCCGGTGAAAAGCCAGCAGCGGCCTGAAGATTTCTGGTCAGTGATGCCCTTGGTCTTCACCCTATCGGAAAAATGAGTGTCGATCATTGCAGCATTCTCTGCATTGGTCGCCAAAATGTTGATAGAATTGCCTGCAAGGGCATTGCGCAATGCCTTGTCGGAGGGGCTGTCAGTGTATCCCTGGCTGATTCGGCCGAGCATTTCCGGGCTGATGCCGCCCACCTGGGCTGTTGCGATTATTGCCATTCCGAAGGCAATGGTAGTAAGTATTGTTCTTTTCATATCAGTGTATGTTGTTTGATACAAAGGTACAAGTAATCTTTAAAATATAAAAAAACGAGTCCACAATCAAAAGATTATGGACTCGTCGAAGCACGGCGACCGCCTACTCTCCCAACTGGTAGGTCAGTACCATCGGCTCCATCGGGCTTAACTTCTCTGTTCGGAATGGGAAGAGGTGGTTCCCCGACG
>JALFFZ010000161.1 GCA_022777585.1 Bacteroidales bacterium
ATAAAATTACGGCATCCAGCTTATCGCTGAGGATATTTACCACGCCGCTGGTAAGCATCTGCAAGTCATTTGTTTCCATGCCCGCCATATCTTCTGTCATTTTCAGTATACCAAATAAGAACGAGGTTTACAACCGAAATACCTCAAATTGCAGAAAGAAACAAGCTATTTTATGCCTATCTAAATCAAAATTTGCACCGCTGTAAACAAAGAAAGCATTCTTATTTTGAAGCAACTTCTGAAAATGCTACGGAAAGTCAAAAATACAATTTATTCAGAGTTAATCTTACTAAATATTGGATTACGTTTTGACGTTATTGCTTCTGAATGATATGATATAAAATGTAGGAGTATAAATTCTAATCGATAAATGGTTCAATATCATCGAGCTCTTTAAGGAGGATACCCATGATTGACTTTTCTAAAATTGAGCAATATCGGGAAAATAACCGTATTGAGGCGAAGAAAGCACTTGGTGGTCTGCCTAAGAGCATTTGGGAAACATACTCTGCCTTTGCCAACACCCACGGTGGCATTATCCTGCTGGGCGTGGAAGAATGGGCAGATAAATCTTTGCACACGGTAGATCTGCCCGACCCGGACAGACTCATCAAGGAGTTCTGGGATATCGTCAACAATCCCAACAAAACCAGTGTGAATGTCTTGTCCTCCAAAGATGTATTCGTTCAGGAGGTTGATGGCAATCATATCGTGGTTATCAATGTTCCTCGTGCGGAACGTTCCTATAAACCGGTGTATGTGGACGGCAATCCACTCTGTACTTACCGACGTAACGGGGAGGGTGACTATCGCTGTACCAAAGAGGAATATCAGGCCATGGTGCGCGACGCTTCCGTGAAAACCCAGGACATGCTTGTGCTGAATGAAATGGATATGACCGTATTCAACAAAGAGAGCATCCGCAGCTACCGTCAGAGGATGCGTCTTTCTCGTCCCGGCCATGTATGGGAGGTCTTGGAGGATGAAGACTTTCTTCTGAAGCTGGGCGCTGTTGGTATCGGCTCTGATGGGAAGAAGCATCCTACTTCTGCAGGGCTTCTTATGTTCGGCAACGAGTATGACATTGTGCGTGAATTCAATGCCTACTTTCTGGATTATCAGGAACAGTATGATGCTGACACGAGATGGACCGACCGAATCATTTCTTCCTCTGGTGATTGGAGCGGCAATGTGTACGACTTCTACTTCCGCGTCTACAACAAGCTGATTCAGGACATCAAAGTGCCGTTTAAAATGGACGGCGGTACCAGAGTGGATGATACTACAGTGCATCAGGCTCTGCGCGAAGCGCTGGCCAACTGTTTGGTCAACGCCGATTATTACGGCAGACAAGGTCTGGTCATTATCAAAAAACGGGGCAGCATCACCATGGCCAACCCCGGCGGCTTTCGTATTGAGATTGATGCGGCAAAGAGCGGTGGTGTTTCTGATCCCCGTAACGGAGCCATGCTGAAAATATTCAATCTGATCGATATTGGTGAGCGTGCTGGAAGTGGAATCCCGAATATTTTCCGTGTCTGGCGTGAGCAAGGCTGGAGGGAGCCGATTATCACCGAGTTTTCTGAACCGGATAGAATCATATTATCGTTATCGCTACTCAAAAAAGAAAATAGCGATAAAAAAGTAGCGATAAGAAGTGGTGATAGAGGAGTCACTGCAAAAACAGCATCGCAGAAAATAGCCATCCTTGAATATCTCACAGATCATGTTTCGGCAAAATGTTCTGACATTTCCAATATACTGGGCGTGAAAGATGCGAGAGCGAGGCGGATACTCAGCGAGATGATTGCTGAAGGATCTGTTGTTGCAGATGGTGGCAATCGAAACCGCATTTATAAGCTGAAGGCATGAGGAGGAATGCAAAATGTCAATTCCCAAGTATGATGAAATGTATCGCGCATTCCTTGACTGCTTAGCAGACGGGCAGGCACATAAGTCCAAAGAAGTTAAGGATATTGTTGCGGGCGTATTTGATATTTCAGCAAAAGAACGAGAAGAGATGCTGCCAAGCGGAAAGCAGCCGCTTTTCGACAATCGCATCGGCTGGACGAGAACTTATCTGAAAAAAGCGGGGCTGATACAAAGCCCTTCTCGCGGTGTTTATATCATTACGCCCATTGGCCTGCAAGTTCTTGCTGAAAATCCTCAAAAAATTGATAATCTTTATCTTCAACGTTTTGAGTCATTCCGCGAGTTCCTTTCGCCCAATTCTGATGGAACAACTACACCAACTCATGTGGCAACACTGTCCAGCCAAACGCCGCAGGATATCCTCGACGATGCGTTCAAACAGATTAATGCTACATTGGTTGATGATATCTTGGCCGAAGTGATGAAACAAACACCATTATTTTTTGAACATTTAGTGGTAAAGCTTTTGACCCAGATGGGATATGGGGGCTCAGTTGAAAACGCCGGAACAGTAATTGGTCAATCTGGAGACGAGGGAATAGATGGAATCATCCGAGAAGATAAATTAGGATTCAGCCTCATTTACATTCAGGCAAAACGCTGGGACTGTGACAAGACAGTGGGCAGACCTGAGATTCAAAAATTCGTTGGTGCTTTAGCGGGACAAGGAGCAGCAAAGGGGCTATTTATTACAACAGCTAAGTTCACAAAGGAAGCACGCCAATACGCTGAGAAGCAGCATACTACCAAGATTGTTCTTGTGGATGGGCCCGCACTGGCAAAGTTGATGATTGAGTATA
>JALFFZ010000164.1 GCA_022777585.1 Bacteroidales bacterium
ATCCACGTCAGAATATCTCACGACATGGCTTCCGACATTTTCAGGTTCGATGCCCTTCGGCAATATGACCTTGCCTGCCGGAGTCTCCACAGCGTGGTCGGGACAGGATGTATCACCTCCGACGATATCCTCGGCACGGCACAGCCTCCTGGAATTCACATCCATCACCACCCACGAACTGGTGGCCCTTACAAGGGCTTCGCCCTCTGCGGATGCAAGTATGAAATCTCTCAGGAAAAATGGTCCGGAGGGTCCCTTGTGCCAGGTGGTCATAACCACCTCGTCCCTCCATTCCGGATACTTCAGAAACTTGATATTCATTCTGGAGAGCACCCAGACAGTACCCTTCTCCATAAGCGCATCATAACCGAAACCCTTCTCATTGGCAGCAAGATAGGCCATTTCCTGGGCCATATCCATAAAGGAAGTCGGTTTCAAACGGAAATCCGCATCCACGAAGAAACACGGGATAACGGATTTCAGCAAATATTTATTTTCCTCTGTATAGTAACCTTTCATCTAAGTGTCAATATCTGTTCAACGGCCTTCCGCCGGTCATCATGTGTACCTTCCTCCTGACTTCCTCAAGCAGGGCATTGTGCTCCTCGAGTGAAGCCTTGCCGGCAGCGTCAAGCTCGCCCTTGGCAGTCAGAACATTGATATGGCTCGAAGCGGAAGAGAGAACGGTGTCTATCAGTTCCACGATGTCCTCCATATCCTTCTCAATGAAGCCGCGGGAAGTCACTGCAGGAGTACCTACACGGATTCCGGAAGTCTGAAACGCTGTACGGGAATCAAAAGGAACCATATTCTTGTTCACGGTAATGTCAGCCTTCACAAGCTCGGACTCCGCAACACGTCCGGAAACCTCCGGGAATCTTGCACGCAGGTCAATGAGCATGAGATGATTGTCAGTGCCACCGGAGACGACCTTGTAGCCCTTTGCCATGAACCTTGCGCACATAGCCTTGGCATTTGCGGCAACCTGTTTCTGATAATCCACGTACTCAGGCTGCATTGCCTCATAGAATGCGACTGCCTTGGCTGCAATTACGTGCTCGAGAGGTCCGCCCTGTACGCCGGGGAACACGCTTGAATTGAGAATCTGGGACATCTTCTTGACTTCTCCCTTAGGGGTAAGCCTGCCCTGAGGGTCGTCGAAGTCCTTGCCCATCAATATGATACCTCCACGTGGTCCGCGAAGTGTCTTATGGGTGGTAGATGTCACGATATGAGCATATTTGACAGGATTGTCGAGGATGCCTGCGGCAATGAGACCGGCGGTATGGGCCATGTCAATCCAGAGAATTGCACCGACCTCATCGGCAATCTTTCTCATCCTGGCATAGTCCCACTCCCTTGAGTATGCGGATGCACCTCCGATGATGAGCTTCGGATGACATTCCCTGGCCAGTCTCTCCATCTTGTCATAGTCAATCCTTCCGGTCTCCGGATCAAGGCCATAGGCTACAGCCTTGTAAAGAATGCCGGATGCATTGACAGGAGAGCCGTGAGTGAGGTGTCCTCCCTGGGAAAGGTCGAGACCCATGAACACGTCGCCAGGCTTGAGAACAGCCATCTCAACAGCAAGGTTGGCCTGGGCACCGGAATGCGGCTGAACATTGGCATACTCCGCTCCATAGAGTTTGCAGAGCCTGTCAATTGCGAGCTGCTCGATTTGGTCAACCACCTCACAGCCACCGTAATAGCGCTTGCCCGGATAACCCTCCGCATATTTGTTCGTGCAAATTGAGCCCATCGCCTCAAGCACCTGGTCCGTGACGTAGTTTTCAGACGCAATAAGTTCCAGTCCCTGAGACTGTCTCTCCTTTTCCTTTCTGATCAGATCAAAAAGCTGTACATCCTGTTTCATAAGTTCCAAGTAAGTGTATAAAAATAAATCCCCGACAAAGCGGATATTGATTACAAATATAGTAATTTCCGGATAATTTTGCTTTAAATTTGTATTATTATTGAGTCGGCATAACGTTATGATTGACAATATGAAGCATAGGAAGAAACTGGGAATCGAGATGGGCCGTGTCACTGCGGAAGAGTACAAGGCATTGCCTGACAGCGGAATAGCAGTGGTACTCGACAATGTCAGGAGCGCTCACAATGTAGGCTCGGTGTTCAGAAGCGCAGACTCGTTCAAGGCTGACAGGGTTTTCCTCTGCGGCATTTGCGCGACACCGCCATCGGCCGAAATCCACAAGTCCGCTCTCGGGGCGGAATTCAGCGTGGACTGGGAATATTGCAGCCGCACGATGGATGCAATAGAAAAACTCCGCGCTGAGGGATACGAGATCCTCTGCGTGGAGCAGGCCCTGGACTCAATCATGCTGGACAGGTTCACCCCGGAAACCGGGAAGCGTTATGCACTGGTATTCGGCAATGAGGTGGACGGAGTGGACCAGGAAGTGATAGAGGCCTCGGACGGAGTCATTGAAATCCCGCAGTACGGCACCAAGCATTCCCTTAACATCTCCGTCACCGCAGGCATCATTCTATGGCATTTCCGCCCCGGACAGGATTGACCCATCCGAGGCGGTAAATAAATGTATAATTGTCATCCGGGAAATCAGAGCGGCCTGATGACGAAATTGAACTCCATCTCTTCAGCGTTCACCCTGTAGTCCTCCAGAGGCCAAGTGCCCCAGGAGTTAATGCCTCCGACGCCCATCTGTCTGGATTCGAAATTGACATAGGTCGAGCCGAGAGCCCTCGCATCCTTATGCGCAAGAGGTATGAGCTCGAGCGAATGTTTTGCAATACCCTTCTGGTTATTTGTCGGGTTAGGACGAGGATTCGGGTCAATGACGGTGCAGTCCAGATCGTCAATGCTGAAAGGTATGGCAGAGCCGCTGAATCTGACATCCGATGTAATTTCAATACCCTTTCCGGAGGCATCCAGGACCCTCATCCATCTCAGACCGGTTTTGGTTCCGGACTCCTGAGTGCGTGGATAGCCGTAATGATACTGGTCACTGACACTCTGGACATATCTTCCCATCAATGCCGCCGAGCATCTGTCGGAATAATTCTCCCAAGGACCGTAGCCGTAGAAATCCAGGGTCGAGAACTCTCCCGGCATAGTGAATTTCATTCCGAACCTGAACATAGGTGTAGCCTTGGAGAGAGAGCCGGCATCCTTCAGCTTCTCTGTGCAGGAAATCGCTCCGTCCCCATAAACCCTGTATGTCATCTCGATGTCGCACACATCCCCAAAAGGCCTGTAAACCACTGTGAGACAGGTATATCCTTCTGATTCAGCAACATCCATTGACACCGGCTTGAGCTCCGGGTTCCTCCACATCCTGAACTTATTGTGCATATCCGCACCCATGTCATTCTCCACAGGAGCACGCCAGAATGACGGCATGAGAGGTTCCTTCAGCATCTGCACTCCGGCATTCTCATACGAGGTCAGCAGACCGGTTGTCTTGTCGAACACAGCCTTCCAGGCAACATTGCGTTCAGCGGTGGTTCCCGGAGCCTTGTAAGTTCCGGTGAATTCGAGATTGTCACCGACAGATGCAACCGCCATCGCATTTCCTGCAGCGGAACCTGCAGCGTATGCAGAAGCAGGAGCCTCGTACAGAGCAAACTGGTCATAAGCCACCTCGAAGCCTGCAGGAAGGAGGCTGTCACGCTTCTTGAGCTGCCAGCTTGCGGTAATGTAAATGTCACCGTCAATGCCCCCAGGTACAACTGAGGCGTGGTAAGGGTCCCCGGACATCGATGTAACGGCATCCTCAAGCAAATCCTTTCCGGTAATGCCGAGTCCGACCGAGACAGTCTCCCCCGGTGCCGCATAGACATTCTCCACAATGCCGGTCCTGACCTTGTTGCCGGCCACCTCGACCGTCCACACAAGCCTGTAGCGGGACAGGTCTATGAAGAAGTTCTCATTATGGACATTGAGCCTGATCTCGGTATTGTCATCCCTGAGTCTTTCCTTCGGCTCCTGAATTTCCAATGAAGTAAGAATCGACCTGTACTGGTACCTGATTTCGTATGCCGAAGGATGGAACTGCCTGTCGGCGGTAATGAAGCCGTTGCAGTTGAATGAGCCGTCGGAAGGATCATAGTCATTGGAGTCGCCTCCGAAAATGAATATGTGGTCGGTCCCGTACCTGGCAGGATCAACGGACTTGCGGATAGCCTGATCCTCGAAGTCCCAGATGAAGCCTCCCTGATATGAAGGGTATTTGCGGACAAGGTCCCAGTATTCCTTGAAGTTGCCCACCGAGTTGCCCATGGCGTGGGCGTACTCGCACTGGATGAGCGGCTTCGGAGGATTGGATGTCAGATATTTCTCGCAGCCGTCCGGAGAAAGATACATCGGACAGTAGATGTCGGTGTTGTACTCCAGCACAGCCCTCTCATATTGAACCGGCCTGGTCGGATCATACCCCTTTATCCAGTCATAGGCAGCCCGGAAATTGTCCCCGTTGCCGGCTTCGTTGCCAAGGCTCCAGATAATGATGCTCGGGTGGTTGATGTCCCTGTAAACCATACGCTGGTTGCGGATGAGGTGGGCTGCATTGTAATCGGCCCTGTGAGCCAGGGACTCCTTGCCGTAACCCATTCCGTGAGACTCGATATTGGCCTCGTCGAGAACATAGATGCCATACTTGTCGCAGAGCGAGTACCAGCGCGGGTCATCCGGATAGTGGCAAGTACGTACTGCATTGACATTCAGCTGTTTCATCACTTCGATATCCCTGATCATCTCGGCCTCGGAGATTACATATCCGCCATAAGGGCTGAGTTCATGGCGGTCGGCTCCCTTGATGAGGACAGGCTGCCCGTTGACGAGAAGCTGGGAGTTCCGGATCTCAACGGAGCGGAATCCGAAATCAATCCCGGTGCTCTCCACTACTCCCTTTCTGTCCTCTGCCTCGGCCCTGAGGGTATAGAGGGACGGGGATTCGGCACTCCAGAGCGCAGGAGAATTGACCTTCATGTCCGTCCTGAAGACGAGATTGCCTTCATCATCCTTCTCCTGGGACTTTACAGCGGGCTCGGAAATCTCGGCAACATTGTTTCCGAAAGAATCGTAAACCGCATATTTAATCCTGGAAATGCCCGGGGTGGTCTTTGCCAGGATTGAAATATTTCCGTTCATGTCCGCACGGACATTGATATCTTCAATCCTCTTCTGCTCCCTGGTATATACATACACTCCCCTGGCAATGCCTGCGAAACGCCAGAAATCCTGGTCCTCGAGATAGGTACCGTCACACCAGCGGAAAATTTCGAGGGCAATCGTATTGACGCCCGCCTTGACATACCTGGTAATGTCGAATCTCGCCTCAAGTTTGCTGTCCTCGCTGTATCCGACCTCCTTGCCGTTCACCCATACACGGACATTGGATGTGGCAGAGCCGATGCAAAGGCATATCTGCCTGCCTGTCCAGCCCTCCTCGACAATGAATGAGCGGCGGTACTGGCCTACATAGTTGTGCTCCTCCGGAACGAAAGGCGGATTGTTCCTGTAATGGCCCCTCCACGGATATCCCACATTGACGTACATAGGATCGCAGTAGCCATAGAAATCCCAGAGTCCCGGGACCGGAATATTGTCCCAGCCGGAGTCATTGAAATCCACAGCCTGGAATCCGGCAGTCCTGGAAGAAGGATTCTCGCAGAAGTTGAATTTCCATTCACCATTGAGACTCAATGTCTTCTGCTGGTCGGTAGTGAAGCTGGCCCTCATCGGAAGGCGGTTGATTTCGAACACTTCCGGGTTCTGCCAGTCTTCTTCGATTGCATTGGCGGCGGCACGGACCTGGAAAGAGGCCATCAACAGCCCGGCGGCCAGCATTGTTGTCTTTACAATGTTCATTTGTATCTGAATTTTTAGTGTTATTCACTCATCAATGCGACAGTCCCGTCCATTGCAGATGCCAATATAGCATTTTTCCCGGCGAAAACCAAATGTCGGAGAGGGTTCACAAGGGCTACGGAGAGTTTGTGGGCCCAGAGAAAAGTACCGTCAGAGGCCCTCAGGGCAATGATATTGCCCTTGTCTGTCGGGATATACAGGACTCCGTCCTTTTCTGACAGAGCGGTCGGGGCAATGTCATAGCCGGCGTGGTTGTCAGCTACCCAGGTCTTGCAGGAATCCGGGAACGCCGCCCCTGAAGATACATTCACATCAGCAGGAAAAGCGTAGGCCCTTCCGAACATTTCCTTGGAATATACTGTACGGCCGTCACTTCCGAGACATATAGCATCCCGGCCTCCCTTCACGGTGAAAAGGCAGCGTCCCGTGGAGGCGTCAATGGCATAGACCTGTCTGTCAGGAACCGCCACAAACACCCTTCCAGAGGAGTACAGCGGCAATGTCGAGGCCGGGGAATACATCTTGGAAGCCTTGCCGACGGACCATACCCAGTTCTCCCTTCCGGTCTCAGGGTCAAGCGAATACAGCTTGCCTCCCCAGGTTCCGAAAATAACCCTATCTCTGTCAGCGTAAGGCGTGGAGACAGCGTGGCCCTCGACATTGCCGTATGTCCAGACCGCATTGCCAGTCTTGAGTTCAATGCATCTGAAAGCCCCGTCGGAGCCGCCGATGAAGACCT
Source organism: Bacteroidales bacterium (assembly GCA_022777585.1). GTDB lineage: Bacteria > Bacteroidota > Bacteroidia > Bacteroidales > UBA932 > Cryptobacteroides. The sequence continues at coordinate 6,591 of JALFFZ010000164.1, forward strand.
TCCCATCCATTATTACAGGCGAAGCAAGAACCGCCTTCCCCGTCTTGTATTTCCATTTCAATGTGCCGTCAGAGGCATTCAGGGCGTATATATTGCCATCCGAACATCCGAAAACCAGATATTTGCCCGACAATGCCGGGGTGGAGTAAATCTTACCCGGAAAGTCCTTTCTCCACTTTACAGAGCCGTCCTTCAGAGAAACGGACAACATTGCTCCGCAGGCCAGAGGGAAGAAGGCATTGTCCTTGTTCACGGCGAAACCGGCGGCGATATTGGCCCCGAAATTCTTCTTCCATACCTCCCTGACCTGGGGAAATTCATCATTGACATCATACCTCATCCAGGGATAGTCCGCCGGAAGTCCGTGGCTGTCATATCTCACCGTATCCTTTACCGGAACAAGGTCGAATGAGGCCCAGGGTTCCAGCTCCACTGCGGTCTGACCATATAACCTCCTCTCGGAAAATGAGATACGGTCACCGTCAATCTTCACTACCGTGTAGCCTGGAGTCCTGCCTGAGGACAATGCCGAACGGCATACCACGGCAGGAATGCCCTGATAGTTCTTCGTCCTGTCTGCATGCAGATGGCCGCCGATTACCATCCTGGTATCCAGCCTCTTGAGTTCCCTTGTCACGTCGAAATAGTTCAGGACAGACGAATCCATCGGATAATGATTGATGAATATGGTCTTTTCTCCCGATTCCTGTTCCGAGAGCCATTCCATAGTCTCGCGCGGAACCAGGCCCGGAGCCATTCTCATGTCAGGACCGCTGTTGCAGCCGATGAAACGCCAGCCACCTGCCCTGAAAAGAACGTGCTCATATCCGAAGACATCCTTGAATGTCCCGCATCCGCTCTCCGACCAGTTGGCATCGTGATTGCCCTGAACTACGTAAACGGGCCGGCAGATGGAGTCAGTCATAGACTTGGCAAGACGGATTTCGTCATCCGATCCGAAATTGGTGACATCCCCTCCGAAGATTACGAAATCCAGTGAATCATAGGCATTTATATCCCTGATACAAGCTGAAAGGTCGGCCACCGAACTGCTTCCTAAGGCAATGTGGGTATCAGCGATAAACGCAAACCTGAAATGGTCCTGCTGCTGTGCGGACGCAAATGCCCCCGCCGGACAAATCATCACGGCGAGGGACATCATTATGCTTCGGAATGTCATATGACCTCAATATCACCGGCCTGAATCCATCCCTGTCTTCCGTCGGAAAGGGAAATGTTGACCCATTTGCCTACGGAATCGAGAACGCCGACCTCGGTACCCTCGTGAAGCAGGAAGAGATCCTTTGATGATTCCTCTGAAGGTGAACTCTTTACGGAAGATACCGGCTTCATCACCACGGCCGAGTCAGCCCTGCGGTAAACGTTTCTCTGCCATACGGAGAAACCGTAACATCCGGCAGACAGCATTATCAGGACAATGGAGGAGTAGAATCCGGTCCGCCTCAGACCAACCCTAGGTCCGAGCAGGAAAAGAAGCAGCATTGCCAGAAAGGCGGCAAAAAGAACCAGTGACAGAATGGCCCAGGCATCGGAATTCATCAGATAGCTGATTTTCCTGGCCCAGGTCTTGAGAATGAACTCAGGCACCTCGTCAATCCTGTCCTGCACCATTGAGCGGGCAAATTCCAGATTGAAACGCGCATCGCTGAAGGAAGGGTCGATTCTCAGGGCTCTTTCGTAGTTAAGGACAGCCCTTCCGATTTCAGCGGACTTGAAATACGCATTGCCCAGATTGTAATAAAGTTCGGCAGACTCCACACCTGCCCCCCTGAGAGATTCCCATGCATCAGCACTTTCCTCCCAACGACCGTCAGAGTATGCAGAAACGCCATTCTGCCAGAGCGAATCGAGGAGAGCATTCTGGTTCTCCGCCCTCATTACAGCGGGCAGGACAAGCATCAGGACGATGAGGGACATCGCCCCGTATGCAGTTTTCTTATGTGACTTCATTGTAGAATCAATGGATGAAATGATTCTTACGGCTTCATTGTAATGGGTGGTCATCGCCTCATTTCCCGAATCCGGAGAATACCTTGCATATTCGCAGGCATCCACGAGAGAGATGTACGAATCTACAAGGTCCTGAGCCACACCACCTTCGAGAAGGCGGGAGGAGATGTTTTCCTTGTTCAGGTCCTCGACACCGATGTTCAGCTTGTCAGATATGTAGCCGAGCAGGGCCTTGTGCAATTCTTCATAAAATGCCGCACCGAGATTCTGCCTGAGATAGCCTGAGGCCGTCTTGAGCCTTGCCAGAGCCATCTTGGTGGCACGCCTTGTCCTGGTGCCGGCAACATCGGCCTTCCTTGCAGCCATACCCCTGAACACCAGCCAGGCAGCAACGGCCGCAAGGCTGAGGAGAACGAATGCCAGCCAGAATCCAAGGCTGTTCACAATGAATGTCCGGCCGAATGAATACTTGGGCAAATCCCTGACTATGAACCTGATATCCTCTCCGAGATTCTTCACGTCCTTCCTCTCGGCCGAAGGGGTCTGGACTGCCTGCCCCTCCTGACTCTGCACACTGCCTTTCTCCACAGAAAGTTCCAGGGCATCGGAACTGATTGTCACGTATTTACCCGCATTGACATCATAATATGAATACATGACAGGACCTATGGTGAAGTCGCCGTGACTTCTCGGAATGAACGGATATTCGAATACCCGGCTTCCTGTGGTACCGCCCGTACTCTTGTCGGCATTGGTAGTGGACTTGACATCGTAAACCTCGAAATCAGGCGGGAACTTCAGCTCCGGAGCCTCAAGCAGGGAGAGATTCCCCCTTCCTGAAACTGTTACGATGAGGGATCCGGCCTCGTGGGCCTTGAGCTCATTCTTCGAAAGGCTGGCAGAAATTCTGAACTGGCCGACTCCCCCGCCGAAGCCTGCCGGGGCGCCAGCCGGCAATTCCCTGACATTGACCGTGACCGGTCTGGAATTTATGCGCTTGCGGACGGTAGTATAGCCGTCGTCGAAGAAACTGTCAAATATGCTGTTACCCGTCCTCGAGGCAGTCCTGACATTGACAAGGCAGATAAGCTCGGCAGGCTCGATGGTGAGCTTGCCTGTCTGCTGGGGAATGAGCACATAGCGTCTGAGCAGGGCTGAATTGTACAGCTGGCCTCCTACATCCTCCCTCTCGAACTCAATATTGGTCGGAGCCGCCGTCTCCTGGCTCCAGAAGCCGTTGAATGAAGGGAATCTCGCACCCTCGAAACCCGCAATCCCCACTCTCTGATATAGCTTCAGCTCGGCCGTAACAGGCTCACCCAGAACTACATCAGTACGGCTGAGCTTGAGGCTGAGATACAGGTCATCCGATGAAATGGAACCCGTCGTCTGGCTGCCACCTCCAGAGGAAGCAGAGCCGGAAGACTGCTGGCTTGACGTAGATGAACCCTGTTCCAGAACCTTTACCGATTTCGGGGAGGAAGCCGCCTCCTTGTTCTTGAACTTGGCGACCGCTGAAGGTATGACACACTGCCCCGTCCTTTTAGGCCGGAGAATGTAGATATAAGTGAATTGCGATGACTTTGTGCGCTTGCCGTTCACAATGGAAACGCTGGTGGAAGAGCCCTGCTGAGGTCCCCATACCAGGTCGAAATCCTCTCCCTTGTCCCAAATGAACTCCGTCGGTCTGTCCTCACCTTCAATGATGAATGTAACATTGAACTGTTCATCCGCTCCCACGATATTCGGAGCCTCCACCTTGATGGAGGCCTGGGCAAAGGCCGGCACAGTCACCGGCATCAATGCGAAAAATACGAAAGACAGCAGCCCTGCCTTCAACAATGCCAATATTCGATTTTTCCTATCCATAGTCCTTTCACCAGTTCTTTTCTTTCTGCCTTGACTTCAGGGCCTCGGCCTTCTCCTTGTTCACCTTGTCCTGTGTCTCTTTCTCCTTAGCCTGCATTGCCTTCAGCATCTGCTGGGCCTGTTGCGGTGAGATTTTTACAGGCTGAGGCTGATTCTGACCATCCCGGTTCTGTCCATCCTGATTATCCTGCTGATTCTGATCCTGATTATTCTGCTGATCCTGATTCTGATTATCCTGCTGGTCCTGATTCTGCTGCCGGTCGTCCTGGTTCTGCTGGTTCTGCTGATTTTCCTGGTTATCCTGGCCACCGCCTCCGCCATTCTGCTGCTGGTCCTCCAGCATTTTTTTGGCATAGATATAATTCTCCTTGGCCTGAAGATCCCCCGGATTCAGGAGAAGGGACTGCTTGAATGCATCCACGGCTGCGGCATAATCCTTCCTGGCCAGGGCAATGTCACCCGCATTGAAGAAATAGTCCGCCCCGTGCTCCGATGCCGGAGCCGCCTCCTTGACAGTCTCCATAATCTTTCCCGCCTCATCATAATGCTCCCCGCGGTACAGGACATTGGCGAGATTGTAATTGGCCGCGAATGACAGGGAGTCCTTCACCAGGGCCTTCCTGTATGAAATCTCGGCCTCCTTGTAGTTCTCCCTGCGAAACTGCCTGTTACCCGAGCGGACCTCCTTCCGGTCAATCTGCGCTGACATCGCCACAGGCAGGGCAAGCAAGATCAATGTATATATCAACTTTCTCATATCCGGCATTTTATCTGTCGAAAAGATTCCTGAGAACCTTTCTTTCACCGACAAGCATCTGAACTACAAAAAGAACCAGGGCAATGGCGAAGAAATACATATACTGCTCGTCATATTCCTCGAAGACAATGGAGTTGAACTCCTCCTGGTCCAGTCTCTTGATTTCTGAAACAATAGGGTTCAGGCCGAATTCCTCATTTCCGGCACGGACGTATGCCCCGTCTCCTGCCCTTGCGACATCCTTCAGGACCCCCTCATCCAGACGGGTGACCACAATCTCCCCATTGGAATCCTTCAGAAGACCGCCTGCCACCGGAATAGGCTGGCCCTCAGGCGAACCCACACCGATGGTGAACACCCTGATTCCCATTTCCGCAGCCTGCTTCGCGGCCTCGACCGGATCGTCCTCGTGGTTCTCTCCATCAGTAATGACAATGATGGCCCGGCTTCTCTCGCTCTGCGCGCTGAAACTCCTGATACAAGTACTTATGGCATCACCGATTGCCGTACCCTGAACCGGGACAGACTCCGTGGAAATGCTGCCGAGGAACATCTTGGCAGAGACATAATCCGTCGTAATCGGCAGCTGGACGAATGAAGTCCCGGCAAACAGGACCAGACCGATTCTGTCCCCGTCCAGCTTGTCCACAAGCCTTGATATCGCAAGCTTCGCCCTATCGAGACGGCAAGGGGTATAATCCTTGGCCAGCATTGAATTGGACACATCCAGAGCAATCATCACCTCCGCTCCCCTGCTCTTGTGCTCCTTGAGCTTGGCCCCGATCTGAGGCCTGGCCATTCCAATTACAAAGAAGAAGAACGCTGTCACGAAAAGGATGGCACGGATCCATCCCTTGGCTCCTGAATAGGACGGCATCAGTCTTCTGACCAGCTCCTCATCCCCGAAACGGCGGATTTTCTTCTTGCGCAAACACCTGACAAGCCCGTAGAGAGCCAGGAATACCGGCACCAGGACGAGCAGTAGAAGATATTGTGACTGAGCAAAATATATCATAGTATAACAGTCTAAGGAAGTTTCCTGAACAATGTAATAGAAAGAACAGCCTCAAGCAGAAGGCATATCAGCGCAATGAGGCCGAAACGCCCGTAAAGCTCCTTGTACACAGGGAAACTGTCAATGGTGGTACGGGCCTTCTCCATCTTGTTGATTTCACTGTAAATCTCGGAAAGTTTGGTATTGTCCGTAGCCCTGAAATATCTGCCGCCCGTAGTCTCGGCAATGTTCCTGAGCAGATCCTCGTCAATCTCCACCTCCACATTCTGCATTTCGACTCCCCAAGGAGTTATTACAGGATACGGAGCGGTACCATTGGCTCCAACTCCAATCGTGTAAACCCTTACCCCGTAAGTCTTTGCGATATCGGCGGCATTCTGCGGAGTAATCTCTCCGCAATTGTTGACTCCGTCGGTCAGCAGGATCACCACCCTGCTCTTGGCATCAGAGCCCTGCATCCTGGCCACAGCCACGGCAAGACCGTTTCCGATAGCCGTACCATCGTCAATGACTCCTGTCTCAATCTCCTTCATGAGGTTGATGAGGGTGGCCCTGTCCGTGGTCAGAGGGCATTGCGTGTAGCTCTCCCCGGCGAACACCACGATTCCCATCCTGTCCGAAGGTCTCTGGGAAATGAACTCGATAGCTATGTCCTTGGCGGCGCTGATTCTGTCCGGAGTGAAGTCCCTTGCCAGCATACTGGTGGACACGTCCATCGCCAGCACAATGTCAATTCCCTCGGTATCAATCTTGTCCATCTGGGTGGATGACCTCGGGCGGGCGATGGCTACAATTATCATCGACAGGGCCACTGTCCTGAGAATCATCGGGATATGTCTCAGCATACCTAAAACGGAAGGACCACCGGCAAGCCACGGGCCGATGCCAGAGACCCTCAGATGAGGCCGCCTGCCGACAATTTCCCTGTATATGTACAATATCACCAGCAATGCCGGAATCACCAGCAGCCAGAGCAGTTTGGGATTGTCAAAGAACATCTTCGCCCTCCTTTTCTTCTACCTTTTCCTCTTCCTTCCAGGTGGCGGTCACGAAACGCACAGCCGCCGGAACCGCCTTTACATTCTCCTCATCGGAAACCGTCATCTTGGCGAACTTCACGAGGTCCGAAGTCAGGAAAAGTTCCTTGGTCTCATCCATGAGTTCCGGAGCTATTCCGCTGTCCTTAAGCCCGTCGAAGATTTCCGCGGTGGTCATCTCCATTGCCCCTATTCCGAATCTGCCCGCCATGTACTCGCGGAGCACATCCGTGATACCGCTGTAGAACTGCTTCTGCTTCTCGGGAGCCCAGAGCTTGTTGCCCCTGTACCTGTCCAGCTTTCGCAGGGCTACAATGTAAGGAGGATCCTTGACCACGCCTTCCCCGCTGAGCCTGCGGCGCCTTCTGACAATGAGCCAGACTATGAGGGCAATGATGCCGGCGGCAATGAGCAGAATACCGACATAGAATGCTGCTTCCTTGAATGTCACCGGATAACGGATCTGCCCCTTGATGTCGTGAGGCTTGAATGCAGCCGTATCCACGGGCATGGTCCTGACATCCAGTTCCAGGCCTTTGAATATGAGGGTATCGACTTGTCCATCAGGAAGTTTCCTCACCACAGGAATGTCCGGGAGCTTATACAGCCCCTCCTCAAAAGCGGCCAGGACTACGCTGGCCTCAATATCCATGAGGCCGGCCTTCTTCTTCACCCCCAATGTATCAAGCTGCCAGGTCCTCACCACCATCAGGCTGTCGGCATTGTCCTCCTTCCATTCAGGCAACATAAGACCGCTTCCATCCGGCAGAGCCTCAAGCCTGAATCCGTACCTGATCTGGTCGGCAATCAGCACGGAATCCCTCTTCTGGAGCTGCTGGAGAAATGCGTCTCCCGCATCCACCGGTCCCGGAGCCGAAGCCAGGGACGGCAGTGAAAGGGCGAGCAAGGCCAAGATTATGATAATTCTGTCTTTCATCGTTTTCCAAAAAACGCCATGAGACCACGGACATAATCCGAGCCTGTGGCGATTTCCACATTGTCAATATGATATCTGCGCATAAGTTTCAATGCGGCAGTGTCAGAAGCTGTGACGGCAGCTGCATACTTCTCCCTGACCTTGCGGCTGGAGGTGTTGACCCAGGCAGTCTGCCCGGTCTCGCTGTCCTTGACATTGACAAGCCCGACATCCGGAATCGTCCTGTCCCTCTGGTCGTAAACCTTTATTACAGAGAGGTCGTGCCTGTTGACCGCCACCTTGATGGCATCCTCATAACGGGGATTGCCCTCGTTGTCGAAGTCCATCATATCCGAAAGGAGAAAGGCAGTGCATTTCTGCTTGATGGCATTGGTCAGATATCTCAGGGCGCCTCCAATATCGGTACCTGAGGACTCCGGGCGAAGTTCGAGAATCTCCCTTATGATGCGGAGCAGATGGCTCCTTCCCTTGCGCGGAGGAATGAATTTCTCGACCCTGTCGCTGAAGAAGAGGGCCCCGACCTTGTCATTGTTGATGATGGCGGAGAATGAGAGCACCGCGGCAATCTCGGCAATCATATCCCTCTTGGTCCCGCCCTGAGTTCCGAAGAAGCCGGAGCGGCTGATGTCAATGAGAAGCATCACGGTCATCTCCCTCTCCTCCTCGAACACCTTGACGTAAGGGCTGCGCAGGCGGGCCGTAACATTCCAGTCCATATTGCGCACATCATCCCCGTACTGGTACTCCCTGACCTCACTGAAAGCCATTCCACGTCCCTTGAACGCGGAATGATACTCCCCTGCGAAAATCTGGTGGGAGAGGGCCTTGGTCCTGATCTCGATTTTCCGGACCTTCTTCAGAAGCTCGGATGCGCTGGTATTGGAATCCATTGTAAAAGATTGCTTACGGAACAATGACTGCGTTGAGAACCTGGGAAATGATGTTCTCCGTCGTAATATTCTCAGCCTCCGCCTCGTATGTCAGGCCTATACGGTGACGGAGCACCTCATTGCAGACTGCGCGCACATCCTCAGGAATCACATATCCCCTTCTCTTGATGAAGGCGTAGGCCTTGGCAGCCATTGAGAGCGATATGCTGGCACGAGGGGATGCACCGTAAGAAATCAGTCCTGAAAGGGACTTGAGACTGTAGTCCTCAGGTGTCCTGGTAGCATATACGATGTCCACGATGTATCTTTCGATTTTCTCGTCCATATACACATCCCTTACCACCTGGCGGGCCCTGACAATATCCTCGGGGGACACGACAGGCTGGGCCTTCGGGAACTCCCCGGAATTGTTCATCCTGATAATCTGCTTCTCCTCCTCCTTTTTCGGATAGGATACCACCACCTTGAGCATGAAACGGTCCACCTGGGCCTCAGGAAGAGGATATGTACCCTCCTGCTCTATCGGGTTCTGGGTCGCCATCACGAGGAAAGGCTCAGGAAGCTTGAATGTCTCCTCGCCGATGGTCACCTGACGCTCCTGCATTGCCTCGAGCAGGGCTGACTGCACCTTGGCCGGAGACCTGTTGATCTCATCCGCAAGCACGAAATTGGCGAAGATCGGTCCCTTGTGCACCTCGAACTGCTCATTCTTCTGGGAGTATATCAATGTTCCCAGCACATCGGCAGGCAGGAGGTCAGGAGTAAACTGGATTCTGCTGAACTTGGCGTTGACCGCCTGAGACAAGGTATTGATTGCCAACGTCTTGGCCAATCCAGGCACACCTTCGAGGAGAATGTGTCCATTGGCCAGAAGGCCTATGAGGAGGTTCTCCACCAGCTGTTTCTGGCCGACAATGACCTTGCCCATCTCAAGGGATAGCAGGTCCACGAAGGAACTCTCCCTCTGGATCCTGTCATTGAGTTCTTTTATATTCACACTGTCCATTACTGAATATTATTTAATTTCATTTATCTTTGCATCCCAACATCAAACCCGCGACGTCACATACACATTCAAGCCATGCGATTCATCATACGTCTCTCATACAACGGCGCCGGCTTTCACGGCTGGCAGATCCAACCCCATGACCCGACTGTCCAGGAACATATCGAAAAGGCCCTTTCAATGCTCCTGAAGACTGAAATAACCATTACGGGAGCCGGAAGAACCGATACTGACGTCAATGCGGTCAATTATGTAGCACACTTCGACGCGCCCGTGATGACTGCCGCCGAGGCGGAAAAGGTCCGCTGCAAATTGAATGCCATCCTGCCTGCGGGAATAGCTGTACACGAAGTGTCCGGGGCAGATGACGATTTCCATTCCAGGTTCGACGCTTCGGAACGTGAATATAGGTATTTTCTCCATAGAAAAAAAGACCCTTTCATAGGAAACCATTCATATTTCTGCACTTATCCTTTGGACGTAGAGGTAATGAACCGTGCCTGCCGCTATCTCCTCGGGGAGCACGATTTCAGCTGCTTCGAGAAGACAGGCGGAGGGAACAAGACCTCCATCTGCAATGTGAAACATGCGGCCTGGGAGCCATATATACCTGACCACGTGAGGCTTATGGGGTTTCCAGCCGAAGATGGGGACTACCTGGTGTTCACAATCCGGGCGGACAGGTTCCTCAGGAATATGGTCAGGGCTGTGACAGGCACGCTAATTGAAATAGGACGCGGACGGAAACCCGCATCCTGGATGGAGGAACTTGTCAGGACAGGAACCAGGTCCGATGCAGGACAGTCCGTACCCGGTTCCCCTCTCTTCCTTGACAGCATAAAATATTGAATCTTCCCGAAAAATTGACTATATTTGCGGATTATTGCGAATAACAAAAAGACAAAAGATAATGAACGTTTTGCTTTTACACTTATTGCAGGCAGGCATTGACGCAGCCGACACCACAGCCCGGGCAGCGGCCGCTGCCGCCGTCATTCCACACGAGGAGGAAATGAGCCTTCTCAGCATGGCCGTAAAGGGAGGCTGGCTTATGCTCGTCCTTCTGCTTCTCTCCATCCTTGCATTCTACATTTTCGGAAAGAAATGGTGGATGATCCACAAGGCCGGAGACATTGACGAAAACTTCATGAGAGACATCAGGGACTATATCCACGAGGGCAAGCTCAAGTCCGCGCTTTCCCTCTGCGAGAAATATGACTCCCCTGTCGCAAGACTGGTCGAGAAGGGCATTTCCAGGATTGGAAGGCCGCTCTCCGATATCCAGACAGCCATCGAGAACACCGGCAACACCGAGGTGGCCAGACTCGAGAAGGGTCTGCCTATTCTTGCCACTATCGCCGGCGGAGCTCCGATGATCGGATTCCTCGGAACCGTGCTCGGTATGGTTCAGGCCTTCTTCAACATGGCCCAGGCGGGAAACAACATTGACATCACCCTGCTCTCGAGCGGTATCTACACCGCGATGATAACCACCGTCGGAGGTCTCGTTGTCGGAATCATCGCATATTTCGGATACAACTACCTGACCTCCAACATTTCCGACCTTGTATTCAAGATGGAGAATGCCACAATTGACTTTATGGATCTCCTCCACGAGCCGGCCGGAACAGAAGAATAATCTTGAACTATGGGATACAAGAGATCTACGAAGGTATTGTCCGAGAACGGGATGTCGTCAATGACAGACCTCGTGTTCCTGTTGCTCATCTTCTTCCTCATCACTTCCACACTGGTGAACCCCAATGCCCTCAAGCTCCTTCTTCCGAAGAGCACGGGTCAGGTTTCCGCCAAGGCTACCGTCAGCGTATCCATCAAGGACTGGGGGGACGGGAACTACTCATACCATATCAACGGCAATGAGAATGCCGTCCAGTTCAGTGAGGTTGAGGACGAACTGATAGAACTTCTCCAGTCGGAGGAGGATCCTACCTTCTCCATCTATGCGGACGAGAGCGTTCCGGTGAAGGAGGTCGTGGCAGTGATGAACATAGCGAAGAGAAACCACTACAAGGTCATTTTGGCGACAAGACCTGAATAAAGATGAAGCAATACAGGGAGATACGCAAGAAGACAGAAAGGGTCTCGGAAATAGGGGCTGCGGTCTGCACCGTGGTCTGCCACGTGGCCGTGGCCGTGTTCGGCGTATTCTCCGGAATCACCTACATATATCCGCCGCCTGAGGAGCAGAGCGTGCTGATGGATTTCTCAGAGGACGAGGAGAAGGTCATTGTAAGACAGACCAATGGCTCGGCACCTCAGAGCGAGGACCCTGACAGGACGAAAAAGCTGGAACTTGTCCAGAAATCAGAGGCCCAGGAAAAGGGAACGAAGACCAATGAGGCCCCTGAGGCCAAGGGGGACGATTTCGGGGACGTGGAGAAATACGAGCCGCCGAGGGAAAAGGAGATTGACAGAAGAGCATTGTTCCACGCCGCTGACAACAAGACGGACAAGGACACATTGGCAGCCCAGACCGCAAGGGATATCAGCGATGCCCTGAAGGCCGGTCACGCCCAGGGCAATACCTCCACGGGAAAGACCAACGGAGAGCCTAACGCCCAGCTTAAGGGCAGGAATGTGGTCGGTGTGATTGCAAAGCCGGCATACAATGTGCAGGAGGCCGGCACGGTGGTGGTAAGCATCTACGTAGACCAGTACGGCAATGTTACCAAGGCAACTCCGGGAGCACCCGGAACCACGGTGAACAATTCGGCTCTGTGGGCCGCTGCAAGAAAGGCTGCGCTTGAGACACATTTCAACATGGATGGCTCGGCTCCGCCTCTTCAGCAGGGAACCATAACCTACATATTCTCATTGAAAGGGAATTGACATAAAGGAAAACAAGACAGCCGGGAGGAGCCCCGGAAACTATAATGATTTCAATGGCGTGAGCCAGATATTTAATTTTTAAACAGCCCGGGAGGGCAATCCGAAAATGGAAGAAAACAACAAGAGCGGTTACACCGCAGAAGGAAGGAAACTCAGGCCGAGAAGGCCAAGGATTTCCAACAAAGTGTACTCATCATCAGAAGCGTCAGAGAGACGCGGAAACTATGGACAACGTTCCGATAACGGAGGCCGTGGTGGCTACGGTTCATCGGAGAGAAGAAGTTACGGAAGCCCCGAGAGAAGGAGCGGCGAAGGAAGGGGCTACGGCCATTCCGAGGGCAGGCCGTCATACGGTTCGGGCAGAAGGGCCCAGTACGGCAACTCCGATGAGAGAAACGGCCACAGAAGCTATGGAAGCCAGGACAGAAGGTCCTACGGCAGTTCTGAGAACAGAAGTTTCGGCCAGTCTGAGAGCAGGAGCTACGGACATTCTGACAACAGGAATTATTCCGACAGCAGGAACAACGGGGAAAACAGGAGAAGTTACGGCCGCGATGACAGGCGCACCGATAACAGGGGCTTCGGGCCATCAGGCAGAAGGGCTCCGTCCAATGGAGGAAGACCGCAGTCAGGGAACGGCAGGAGTTACGGCAACAGCCAGGGCCACAAGCAGTACGGAGCTGGAAGGCCGGCCGCCGGGAGAGGTGGATTCAACGGAAACGGCAGAGGTACAGGACGCCCGGTCAAGCAGAATCCATACAAATTCAATGAGAATGACGAGCAGAGCATCAACATGATGCTCAGCCGCAAGCCGCAGATCGACCAGATTCAGCTTTCTGACAATGATGTTGTGGAGACTCCTATCAAGGATGTTATCCGCCTCAACAAGTTCATTGCGAATTCAGGTATATGCTCCCGCCGCGAGGCTGACCAGTATATCCAGGCAGGTGTCGTGACCGTCAATGACGAGGTTGTCACCGAGCTCGGAACAAAGGTCAATGTCTTCACCGATGACATCAAGTTCAACGGAGAGAGAATCCGCGGGGAGGAGAAGGTTTACATTGTGATGAACAAGCCGAAGGGCTATGTTACCACTGCAAGCGACCCTCACGCCGAGAAGACAGTGATGGATCTGCTCAAGAAGTGCAGCGCCAGAGTATTCCCTGTCGGAAGGCTTGACAAGAACACTACGGGCGTACTGATGTTCACCAATGACGGGGAAATCGCCGAGAGGCTCACCCATCCTTCATACGACAAGAAGAAGATTTATCAGGTTATCCTCGACAAGCCGATCAGCCAGGAGGACTTCGACCAGATTCTCAGCGGGGTTTCCCTCAATGACGGAGACATCAAGGCTGACGAGCTCGAATACATTGATGCAGAGGACCACAGGAAGCTCGGCATTGAAATACATTCAGGCAAGAACCGCATTGTAAGGAGGATTTTCGAATCCCTCGGCTACGAGGTGAAGGCCCTCGACAGAGTGTATTTCGCCGGACTTACCAAGAAGGGTCTGAAGAAGGGAGAATGGAGATATCTCACGGAAGGAGAGTCCAATATCCTCAAGATGGGCGCATATCTGTAATATGGACAGCGTACAGACACAGAACGAGCACAGGGCTGGATTTGTCAACATCATCGGCAACCCGAATGTAGGCAAATCCACTCTGATGAATGCTCTTGTGGGAGAGAAACTCTCCATTGTCACGGCCAAGGCCCAGACTACCAGACATAGAATCCGGGGCATTGTCAACGGGGAGAACTACCAGATAGTCTATTCCGACACGCCTGGAATCCTGAAGCCGAACTACAGGCTGCAGGAGAATATGATGGACTTCGTGGACACCGCAATCGGGGACGCCGACATCATTCTCTACGTCACGGACGTCGTGGAGAAGGCGGACAAGAACGCGGAGTACATCGATAAGCTCCAGAAAGTTGATTGTCCTGTGATTCTTGTCATCAACAAGATAGACGTAAGCGACCAGTCCAAGGTCGTGGAACTTATGGGATGGTGGCAGGAGAAGCTGCCTTCATCAATGATAATTCCGGTATCCGCAAAGGAGAAATTCAACATTGAGAGTGTCCTCAATGCCGTCGTGTCCAAGCTTCCTGTCTCGCCTGCCTGGTTCGACAAGGATGCCTTCACCGACAAGAATCTCAGATTCTTCGCCTCTGAAATCATCAGGGAGAAGATTCTGGAGAATTATTCCCAGGAGATTCCTTACAGCTGCGAGGTGGCAATCGAGGCTTTCAAGGAGGAAGAGGAGAGATACGAAATCAGCGCTGTCATCTATGTGATGAGGAACTCCCAGAAGGGAATCATCATAGGAAAGGGTGGCCTGGCGTTGAAGAAGACCAGCACGGCCGCAAGACTTGAGATGGAGGACTTCTTCCAGAAGAAGGTTTTCCTCAGCATATTCGTCAAGGTGGACGAGGGCTGGAGGGAGAGCCGCAGGGAACTCCGCAAGTTCGGATACGAGGAATAGTGCCTGACACACAAAAACCAATACCGATAATATGAGCAAAGACGAGTGGGAGGATATGTCTCCGGACGAACTGGAGAACGATGAGAACATCAATGAGGAGCCTGTCGATGAAAGCACCGCGGTGCCTTCAGACAAGTACGAGAAGCTGATCGGAGATGACAGCAGGAAATACAAGCTGTCAGGAATGTTCAAGGACTGGTTCCTTGACTATTCCTCATACGTCATCCTCCAGAGGGCCGTTCCGAATATAGTGGACGGTCTCAAGCCCGTGCAGAGAAGGGTCCTCCATGCGATGTACAAGATGGACGACGGCAGTTTCACCAAGGTGGCGAACATTGTCGGTCAGGCTATGCAGTACCATCCGCACGGTGACCAGTCCATCCTCGGAGCACTCGTACAGCTCGGGCAGAAAGGCTTTGCCGTGGATTGTCAGGGAAACTGGGGTAACATTCTCACAGGTGACTCCAACGCCGCTGCCCGATATATTGAGGCCAGACTCAGCAAGTTTGCAAAGGAGGTAATCTTCGACCCGAAGGTGACCAGCTGGATGACATCCTACGACGGAAGAAACCAGGAACCGGTCGAACTGCCGGTAAGATTCCCTCTCCTGCTGGCTCAGGGAACGGAGGGCATTGCCGTAGGTATGGCATCCAAGATTCTTCCGCACAATTTCAATGAGCTCATAGACGCTTCCATAGCCTGTCTCAGGGGAGAGCCGTTCGAGCTTCTGCCGGACTTCCCTACCGGAGGCATGGCGGACTGCTCCAAATATATGAAGGGCCAGAGGGGCGGTGTCGTGAAGGTGCGCGCCAAAATAGAGAAAATCGACAAGAACACATTGGCTATCAAGGAAGTACCTTACGGTAAGACCACCCATGCGCTCGTCGAGTCCATTCTCAAGGCCAAGGCTAAGGGAAAAATCAAAATAAAGAAAATAGAGGATATGACGACCGACACGGCCGACCTCGTGATTCATCTTCCAAATGACGTTTCCCCGGACAAGACAATCGACGCACTCTACGCATTCACCGACTGCGAGACCACCATTGCCCCGAACGCCTGCGTAATCAAGGACAACAAGCCTCAGTTCCTCAGTGTGGACGACATCCTCACCTACGATGCCAATCATACCAGGGAACTCCTTGGAAAACAGCTCCAGATCAGGCTGGACGAGCTCGAGGACAGCTGGCACTACACCTCGCTCGAGAAGATTTTCTTTGAGAACAGGGTTTATAAAATCCTGGAAGAGGACCAGAAGACCTGGGATGCCCAGATTAAGGACGTCCTCGCCAAGATGCTTGAGTACCAGGGACTTCTCAAGAGGAAAATCACAATGGAAGACATCCTCAAGCTCGTGGAGAAGCCGGTCCGCAAGATTTCCAAGTTCGACACCAAGGTCATTGACGAGAAAATCAGGGATCTCGAGAAGGAGATGGACAAAGTCCGTAACAATCTCGACCATCTCACGGATTACACCGTCAAGTTCTTCAAGGGAATCAAGGACAAATACGGCAAGGACTTCCCTCGCCGGACCGAGATAACCGGATTCGAGACCATTGCCGCCACTAAGGTGGTGAGCAACAATGCCAAGCTCTATGCCAATATGGCCGAGGGCTTCGTGGGCATCGGGCTCAAGAAGGATGACGAGGGTCAGTTCATCTGCGACTGCTCCGACATTGCAGAAATCATTGTCATCAACAAGGAGGGCAAGTACATTATTTCCAAGGTTGCCGACAAGGCATTCTTCGGGAAGAACCTCCTCTATGTGGGCATTTTCGACAGGGGCGACACCAGAACAATCTACAATGTCATATACAGGGACGGAAAAACCAGTCTCTACTATGCCAAGAGGTTCTCTGTCACAAGCGTGACAAGGGACAAGGAGTACGACATCACCCAGGGCAAGCCGGGTTCCGTCATCCTCTGGTTCTCGGTAAACCACAACGGAGAGGCCGAAACAGTCAAGATGTACTTCCGCGCCAGGCCGAAGCTCAAGAAGCTGAATGCGGAATACGATTTCTCCACCCTCGCCATCAAGGGCAAGGCATCCCGCGGAAACCTCGTGACCAAGAATGCCATACAGCGCATTGTGCTGAAGTCCAAGGGAATATCCACCATTGAGGGCAAGGATATATGGTTCGACAACGATGTCCAGCGTCTCAATGAGGACGGACGTGGAACGCATCTCGGCAAGTTCAGCGGAGATGACAAGATTCTCGCCGTATTCAGGAACGGAACCTATTACACCACGTCCTATGACCTGAGCAACAGGTATCAGGGCGAGCTCATTCTCATCGAGAAATACGACCCGGCCAAGACTTTTGCCGCCCTGTATTTCGACGGAGCCAGCAAACAGTTCTATATCAAGCGTTTCACATTCCCGGAGAGCAACAACAGCCCGGCATTCTACGTACCTGAGGGCAAGGGCAACTACCTCGCCGACTTCAGTTCGGACAGGCATCCTCAGTTTATGGTGACATTCACCGGAAGACAGGAGCACAGGGAGCCGGAGAAGTTCGACGCCGAGGAGTTCATCGCGGTCAAGGGTGTGTCCGCCAAGGGCAACAGATGCCACAGGTATGACGTTCTCAAGGTTGAGTTCATCGAGCCGCTTGTGAAACCGGAAGATGAGGACGTGAAGGACGAGGAGGCCCAGGAAATCGTGAATATGACAGAGGAGGTGGTTCAGGACGAAGAAAATTTCAGCCCTGAGTCAATGTACCGCCCGGCAGGGAACCAGGAGGAAGAAGGCGGGGAGACGGAGAACGGAGATGAGGAGAATGTGGATGAGGAGCCGAACCTCTTCGATATGTAAATGATATGATTATTTCACTCACAGGATTTATGGGATGCGGCAAGAGCAGCATAGGAAAGCTGTTCTGCCGCATTTCGCATTGCGATTTCATTGACCTGGACGAGGAGATTGAGCGGAGAAGAGGCCAATCCGTGAAGGAGATTTTCGCCGAGGGAGGGGAAAGACTTTTCAGGTCGCTCGAACTGGAGACGTTGAAAATCGTCCTGGACAGTCACGGAGACGAATTGCGCAAGACCGTGCTTTCTCTCGGAGGAGGGACATTGACCACACCAGAGGCGGCTTCCATCATTGGAGAAAAGACCGTCTGCATCTATCTCAGGGCCAATACTGACACCCTCGTGGACAATCTCTACAAATATCCCGGCGAGAGGCCGATGCTCGGCGACAGCCAGTCTGACATGGATTCGCTGAGGGCAAAAATCGAGGAAATGATGGCCCGCCGCTCAAATATATACGAGTCCGCAGCCGACTGGACAATCGACATTGACGGAAAAACCTATCCTGACATAGCCAGGGAGATTGATGCGGTAATATGGCTTTCCGGAAAAGGAAAGGGAACTAAAGATTGATATCCTCCCTCTCCCTCATGTCCTTGATGCGGAGCTGGATGGTGGAATTACCCCTGAAATAGTTCTCCACTATGCTGTAGCATATATCCACCGGGTTTCCATTGTGAATATGGGCGAAGAGATCAGCCATATTGAAGGCAATGGCCGAGATCTGGTGATACGGCTGGGATTCCTGAATCATCTCAAGTTTGAGATGCTGCCCGCCGGGGCCCACCTTGCGTCCGGTACCGTTGTCATAGACATTCTTCGTCAGGAATACAGGCGAGCTGTTTCCAGGGCCGAATGGCTGGAACTGCTTGAGAATACGGCAGAATTTCGGCGTGATCTGGGAGAAGTTGATTTCCGAATCCACATCCACCACCGGAGTGGCCATTTCCTCATTGATATGCTCTCCCACATACTTGTCAATGCGGGTGACAAATTCGTCCAGATTCTCCTCCCTGAGAGTCAGTCCCGCTGCGTAAATATGACCGCCGTAGTTTTCAAGAAGGTCAGCGCAGCTGCTGATTGCCTCGTAAAGGTCAAAGCCCCTGACACTCCTCGCAGACCCTGTTACAAAACCATTGGAACGGGTCAGGACAAATGTCGGCTTGTAATATTTCTCGACCAGGCGGGATGCCACTATGCCCACGACACCCTTGTTCCAGTCCGGGGCATAGACCACCACTGCATTGCCGGAACAGCAGCAGGTACCGTTCTGGACCATATCGAAGGCCTGCGCGGTAATCTCCCGGTCAATGCTCTTGCGCTCATTGTTGTTGTCATTGATCTTCCTGCCCACCTCGAGAGCCTCGGCAGGATTCTCCGATGTGAGAAGTTCCACAGCGAGTCGGCCTGACTCCATTCGGCCGGCAGCATTGATCCGAGGGCCAATCTTGAAGACAATATCGTCAATGGTAATATGCCCGGGCTCAAGGTTCGAGAACTCAATCATTGTCTTGAGTCCGGTGCGCGGCCTTTCATTGAGCATTTTCAATCCGAAATGCGCCAGCACCCTGTTCTCTCCCGTGACGGTCACGAGATCGGAGGCAATGCTGACAACCAGGAGGTCAAGCAGCGGCAGCAGGTTCTCGAAAGGGATACCATGCCTCTGGGAATATGCCTGAACAAGCTTGAACCCCACTCCGCAGCCTGAAAGATCGTCGAAAGGATAGTTGCAGTCCTCCCTCTTCGGGTCCAGGACGGCGACGGCCTTCGGGATCTCAATCTCAGGGAGATGGTGGTCGCAGACAATCACGTCAATGCCCTTCGACCTTGCATATTCGACCTTTTCAATAGCCTTGATGCCGCAGTCCAGGGTAATTATGAGACTGAACCCGTTGTCCGCCGCCCAGTCAATGCCCTTTGCGGAGACTCCGTAGCCCTCGTCATACCTGTCCGGAATGTAGAAATCAATTTTCCCGGTAATCTTGCGGAGAAATGAATATACCAGTGAAACGGCCGTGGTGCCATCCACGTCATAGTCTCCGTAGATGAGAATCTTTTCCCCGGAGGAAACAGCCCTTGAAATACGGTCCACAGCCCTGTCCATATCCTTCATGAGGAACGGGTCGTGCAGGAAGTCCAGACTTGGCCTGAAGAAGAGACGCGCCTCCTCGAATGACCTTATGCCCCTGTGAACAAGCAATGAAGACAACACGGGATCAATGCCCAGCTCCGCTGCGAGCTGCGCTACAATTGCGGGATCCGCCGCCTCTCTAAGTCTCCATTCTTTTTCAACCGGCATAGCATACAAAGTTACATTTTTATGGGGAAATAAAAAATATTATTTTCCCGTGAGATCAGGAATCTGAACGAACTCCTTCATCCCCTCTGAGGCGACAGCACGGATATGCCTGACCCGCTTGTCACGGACATTGACATCGGCAGGATCAATGAGATACACCGGAGCCGAGGACGGGGCATAGCGGTACAGACCCGCCGCCGGATAAACGCTCAGCGAACTGCCCACAATCAGAAGAATATCAGCCTGGGAGACAATGTCGATGGCCTTGCCGATTTTCGGGACCGCCTCACCGAACCAGACGATATGCGGGCGGAGCTGGACCCCGTCCGGGGACTTGTCACCCAGGGAAATCTCACCATAGCCAATGTCGAACACCTTCGCCTCGGAAAAACCGTCACTCTCATTGCAGCTGTCCTCCGGACGCACCTTTGTAAGTTCTCCGTGAAGATGCAGCACACGCGTGCTGCCCGCGCGCTCGTGGAGATTGTCCACATTCTGGGTGATTACATCGACATTGTATCTGTCCTCAAGCGCGGCGATGGCCAGATGGGCCGCATTGGGCTTGACAACGGCAAGCTCCTTCCTGCGGATATTGTAGAAATCCAGCAGCAAAGCCTTGTCTCTCCTCCAGCCGTCAATTGACGCAACTACCTGAGGATCAAACTTGTCCCAAAGGCCGCCATTATCCCGGAAAGTGCTTATTCCGCTCTCGGCGCTGACCCCTGCACCAGTCAGCACTACAATATGTTTCTTACCATTTCCCATATACACAACATTATGATTTCGACTTGCAGGAACCGGACTATTTCCCGGAATCCCCGAAATAAAACTGTCTGAGCCAATACTCGAAAAGCGGATCCAGGATCTCCGGTTCATCCTTGTCATTGAAGCGGAGCACCTCCTTCTTCATCAGTGCATCCTTGAGCCGCTTCACGTTGGCGGAAGAATTGAGAGCATACTTTTCAATGACCTCGGTGGTGCTGAACTTCACCACCCCGTCAATGACAGCCCTCAGCAGCCTGATCTGGAACGAAGTCAGGTCATCCACTATCCGCTGAAATTCCGGTTCATGAACCGATATCAAACAGGACAATGCATCCCTGAAAGTGTTTTCATTGATATAACCCTTTGAGAGACAGTCACATATAAAGAAGAAATGATTGATGTGCCAAAGGCTGTTCCTGAACAGATTGCACACTCCCTGTATCTGATCCTTGTCGATGACCTTGCCGCCGAGGGTGAATCCCCTCATCACATACTCCGAAAGTTCGTATGGAGTGGGGTCCGAAAGTTCAATTCTCTCGACAATGTTCCAGAAAAACTTCCTGCGCCGGAAAATGCTCTCCATCGCATTCGCCCGGGACCCGATGAGCACGAATGAGCAGAAAGGCGCAGGAGCATCCTTATGCCGGAGCATCACATCCTGCATTGTCCTGAACAACTCCTCCCCCTCCTCGGAATCAATGTTCTGGAACTCCCTGAGAACCACAATCACATCGTTGTTCCTCAATCCTGCCATCCTGTAAGGCAGTTCGATAATCTCCCGGCACTCCTCCTGTGACAATGGGAATGAGCCCTGGAAAAGCTGTCCGGTCTCCAGATAAAGACCCTCATCGAAGACAAGGGAGGTCCCTCCGAGATATGTCGAGGAAATCTCCGCCATCTCCTCAGGCGCGGTGGCCACGGCTTTGATGACACTTCCGGCAAAGCGGCGGAGAAAAAGCTCCGGTTTTCTGACATTCATCAAATCCACCTCACACAAGATTGGATTATGTCCGGAAGTCTTGAGATTGACCAGGGTCTGGCGGACAACCGACATCTTCCCCGACTTCGGAGGCCCCCAGATTACCGCATTCTGCCCGTGGGTGACAATGCCTGCAAGTGAATTGCAGTCACTCCGGCGCCCGGCGAATGACCTGCCCGTGACCGATTTGTCGAATATGAATGGTGAATCCATCTGGAGTAATATTTAATGTCCTGAACTACAAATTTAAGGAATATTCAGAAAATATTTTGCGGTATTTGATAAAAATGCTAAATTTGCGGTCCTGATTGATTTATGGCTACCAAGCCCAGTAAAGTTCCGCCGCATGAAGGCGGGCGCTTGCAGCCGAAACTTATAAAGTTTTTTTAGAATGTACGCAATCGTTGACATTGCAGGCCAGCAGTTCAAGGTAGAGGCTGGTGCAGAGATTTTCGTCAACCGTCTTTCTGCCAAGAACGATGAGACGGTCGAGTTCGACAAGGTGCTTCTCCTCGACAATGAGGGCGAAGTGAAGGTCGGAGCCCCTTACGTAGAAGGCGCAGTGGTTAAGGCTACCGTGCTCAATGATGATGCCAAGGCAAAGAAAGTATTGGTATTCAAGAAAATCCGTCGCAAAGGATTCCAGAAGCTCAACGGCCATCGCCAGAAGCTCACCAAGATCCGTATCGACTCTATCGCTTAATCATTAACAGGAGGAAAGAAAAATGGCACATAAAAAAGGTCAAAGTAGTTCCAAGAACGGTCGTGAATCACATAGCAAACGACTCGGTCTCAAGAAGTTCGGCGGAGAGGTCGTAAAGGCCGGAAACATCATTGTCCGCCAGAGAGGTACTGTGCACAATCCTGACAAGAACGTCGGAATCGGCAAGGACCATACTCTCTATGCCCTCGTTGACGGCACCGTGAAGTTCACCAGGAAGAGAGAGAACAAATCTTACGTGTCGGTTATCCCTTTTGAGAACTAGCTCGAAGGGTCTTGAAAGACATTGGAGGATTGCACTTCGAGTTCGGCGTGCGGTCCTCTATTTTTTTATTTGAAGAACATTAGACGTAAAAATATCATGTTGACACTCAAAATGCTTCGCGACGATCCCGAGTTCGTTATCGGGAAACTTGCAGTAAAGAACTTCGATGCAAGAGACATCGTTGAGAAAGTCCTGAAACTTGATACTGAAAGAAGGGCGCTCCAGACAGAGAGCGATGCTCTCCTCGCTCAGCAGAAGCAGAAGGCGGGCCTCATCGGAGGCCTCATGAAGGAAGGCAGGAAGGCAGAGGCCGAGGAAGCCAAGAAGGAAGTGGCCGAGCTGAAGGCAAAGTCAACCGAACTCCTCGCAAAGGCTGACGTCACAAACAAGGAACTTGAGGCACAGCTGGTGCTTCTCCCGAACATACCTTGCGACCTCGTCGTTCCGGGCAAGGGAGCCGAGGACAACCAGGTCGTGAAGATGGGCGGCCCGGAAATCCATCTTCCGGAAAATGCCCTCCCGCATTGGGATCTCGCCAAGAAGTTCGATATCATCGATTTCGACCTTGGCGTGAAACTCACCGGAGCGGGATTCCCTGTTTACAAAGGCAAGGGTGCAAAACTCCAGAGAGCGCTCATCAGCTTCTTCCTCGACCAGAATACAGCCGACGGTTACAAGGAAATAGAACCGCCTATCATGGTGAACGCCGCTTCCGGTTTCGGTACCGGCCAGCTCCCTGACAAGGAAGCTCAGATGTACTATGTCGGTCTCGACGATTTCTATCTCGTACCTACCGCAGAAGTACCTGTGACCAATATATACAGGGATGTAATTCTCGCAAACGACCAGTTCCCGCAGAAACTGACCGCATACACTCCGTGCTTCCGCAGGGAGGCAGGCTCATACGGCAAGGATGTAAGAGGGCTGAACAGGCTCCACCAGTTCGACAAGGTGGAAATCGTGCGCATCGAGAAGCCGGAGAACTCCTACAAGGCCCTCGACGAAATGATTGCCCACGTGGAGGATCTCGTGAACAAGCTCGGACTCAAGTACAGAATCCTCAGACTCTGTGGCGGTGACATGAGCTTCACATCAGCCATCACCTACGATTTCGAACTCTGGTCAGCTGCACAGCAGAGATGGCTTGAGATTTCCTCAGTCTCCAACTTCGAGACATACCAGGCCAACCGTCTCCACCTCAGATACAAGGACGAGAACGGCAAGACCCAGCTCTGCCACACCCTCAACGGAAGTTCCCTCGCCCTGCCGCGTGTTGTTGCGGCAATGCTTGAGGACAACCAGCAGGAGGACAGAATCGTCATTCCTGAGATTCTGAGGCCATACACCGGATTCGACTACATCGACTGATCCGGCCTGATGATAAAAGACACTACAATTCTCGGAATAGACCCCGGAACCAATATTCTTGGCTTCGGGGTCATCCGTGTTGAAAACGGCAAGCCCCACTACCTGGAGATGGGAGTCATCGATCTCAGAAAGGAGGAGAACGCCTATTCCAAGCTGAGCCGCATCTTCAGGGAAATCGGAGACGTATGCGACCGGTTCTCCCCTGACGACATGGCATTGGAATCCCCTTTCTACGGAAAGAATGCCCAGGTCGTGCTCAAGCTCGGCAGGGCGCAGGGAGCGGCGATGCTGGCAGCCAATACAAGAGGCATATCCATTACTGAATATGCGCCGAGGAAGGCCAAGGTGGCCGTGACGGGAAACGGAGCCGCCTCCAAGAATCAGGTCAGCACGATACTGCAAAGAATCCTGGGCATAGACATCGAGGAGAAATTCCTGGATGCGACCGATGCGCTCGCCATTGCAATGTGCCATTATTACCAGCTCTCGAATCCCCTCGCCGGGATGAAAAGCGGAGGA
The DNA here is from genome assembly GCA_022777585.1 of Bacteroidales bacterium. Lineage (GTDB taxonomy): Bacteria > Bacteroidota > Bacteroidia > Bacteroidales > UBA932 > Cryptobacteroides. Next base: position 31,139 of record JALFFZ010000164.1, read on the forward strand.
AGCTGGGAGAAATTCATAGCCGACAATCCCGACAGGATAAAATGACTTTTTTCAGCCGGACGGATTAAACCCCGGGCCGGCGGATTTGTCTAATGTCTGTTGCTTCCCGAAAGGAATCAGAGGAAGCATTCACAGAGTGTTACTGAAAACTGAAAAACATCAATGAAGAAAATCATTGCGCTGCTTTGCGGACTGGTCCTGATGTCCGCATTCTCATTCACGGGGATGGCCCAGTCAAGGTCGGTATCCCTTGTCCTGAAAGACAAGAGCACCGGAGAGCCGGTAGCATACGCCACCGTATCCCTCACCAAAAGCAGGGAAAAGACCCCCTACAAATACGTCCTTACTGACGATGGCGGCAAAGCCGTGATCGACAAGGTGGCCGCCGGAAGCTACACAGTCAAGGCTGAACTGCTTGGATACAAGGAATACACCAGGGATATTACAGTAAAGGAGGCCGTCAATCTCGGTGAAGTCGAGATGGCCCCAGACACAAGGATGCTCGACGCAGCCAGCGTGACTGCCACCGGCAACCCTATCATAATCAAGAAGGATACTGTAGAGTACAATGCCTCATCCTTCAAGACCACTGACAACGACGTGCTCGAGGACCTTCTCAAGAAACTCCCGGGCGTGGAAGTCGGCGAAGACGGAAGCGTGACCGCCAACGGACAGACTATCAGCAAGATAACCATAGACGGAAAAACCTTCTTCCTGGACGACCCTTCCCTCGCGTCGAAGAACATCCCGGCCAAGATTGTCGAGAAGGTGAAGGTAGTGCAGAAGAAATCGGAGCAGGCCCAGTTCACCGGAATTGACGACGGACAGGAGGAGACAGTCATCGACCTCAGCATCCAGAAGGGAATGATGAACGGACTCTTCGGCAATGTGATGGCCGGCGGCGGACACGACTGGCTGGAGAAATCCAGCTCGGAACTCGCTGACAACGGCGACTGGAGATATCAGGGAGCCGCATTCATCGGCAGATTCACGGAAAAGAGCCAGATAAGCGTAATCCTCAACGCCAACAACACCAATAACCGCGGATTCAATGATCTGTCCGGGAATATGATGGGTTCAATGAGAGGAAGCGGCATGGGCCGCGGCAGCGGCGGCTGGGGCAACAGCAACGGCATCACGTCCTCCTGGATGGGAGGAGTCAACGGAGCCTGGGATCTTTTCGGCGACAAGATGAACCTCGGAGCCAACTATCTGTACAACAACACTCAGAAAGACATTATGGAGGGGAGTTCGAAGACGACCTATCTCGACGACGGTTCCCAGCTGATATACGTCACCCCAAGACGGAACGGCATAACCCCACTGAGCTCTACAAACACCCAGGGACACAGGGTAGGCGTCCGTCTCGAGCACAAGTTCTCGGAGAACACCTCCATCCTCTTCCAGCCACAGTTCAACATCGGTAAGGGAAACTTCTCCGAGATATCGTCCTTTGAAACCTACGGCAAGGACTCCGCAGACTCGGAGGAGTACATGAAGAATGACGGTTTCAATTTCAACGGAGGCAACAACGACAACTGGACCACCAACGGATTCTTCCTCTTCCGCCAGCGTCTCGGAATACCCGGGAGGACATTGTCCGTCAACATCGACTACAACTTCAGCAACAATGACCTCACCGGCTATAATCAGTCATTGACAACAACATACGAAGATGACGGCACGACAGTACAGAGCAAGGACATCGTCAACCAGTTCTTCGACCAGAACTCAAAGTCCTCCTCACTCGGCGGAAGGCTGGTCTATACTGAGCCTCTCGGAGCAGGCTTCTATCTCGAGACCAACTACCAGTACAAATGGAGCAGGAACAAATCCGAGAAGAACACCTATGACTCCGGCGCAGTAGAGGATTTCGGGGAGGACAACAGAATCTTCAACAAGGACGGGATGAAGCCCAATGCTGAATACTCCAGCAGTATCCTGAACCAGTATCAGACCCACAGGGCGGGCTTCAACTTTATGTTCCAGAAGGACAAGATCAGGGCCCAGCTCGGAGCTGCAGTGGTGCCGACCATCACCCATAATGAGACCAACGGACAGGACTACAACAGCACCGTGGTCAACTGGTCGCCTTCGGCAATGATCTTTTACGACATCAACGACAATACAAACATCCGCGGCTTCTATTTCGGAAACTCCGCCCAGCCTACCACATCGCAGCTCATGCCGGTTCCGGACAACTCCAACCCTCTGAGCGTATCACTCGGAAACCCATATCTGAAGCCGTATTTCAGGCACGACATCAGGACTAGGTTCGGATATTCCGACAGGACGAAGTTCCTCTCGTTTTCCGGAAGCCTGGAAGGAGGCCTGGTCCAGTCGCCTATAGTCAACGCCAGCTGGTACAATGACGGTGGAACGCAGTTCTCCCTTCCGGTCAACGGTCCGACCTCCGGAAACGTATCCCTCAGGACCTTCTTCAACGCTCCTATAGCCAAGTCCAACTTCAGCATCTCCAACATGCTGAGCGGCAGCTGGTACACCTCGTCTTCATACGTCGGAAAGAGTTCCTTCAATACGGACAAGTATTACGACGGCACCAATTTCGACTACGAACTCTTCCATCAGGACTTCCCGGACCTCGGTGAAAGCGAATATTTTACTGAGAACAGGATTCAGACAATGAATCTCTCCGAAAGGCTGAAAGCCACCTATCGCAATGATTTCGTGGAGATTACAGCCAGCGGAAGAACCCGCGTCAACAAATCCTGGTACACAATGAACTCGGTGAACACCAATATGACCTGGAACAACCAGGTGTCCGCATCCATGAACTGGACAATACCGGGAGGCGTCGGCCTCGTGTCTGATTTCGACTACAACTGGTACCGCGGATACACGACTCCGCAGGATGACGAATACATCCTCAACGTGGAAATTACCAAGCTTCTGTTCAAGAACAAGTGGACATTGTCCCTCAAGGCCTACGACCTTCTGAACCAGTCCAAGAACCTGTCAATCAGCGACTCGGCCAACTATCACACAGAGACCTGGAACAACACCCTCGGCCGCTATGTCATCCTCTCGCTGACCTGGAGATTCGGCACGATGGGCAAGAGCCGGATGGGAGGCCCTATGGGCGGTCCCGGTGGTCCCGGAGGCCCTGGCCGCGGTCCGATGGGCCCTCCTCCCGGCAGATAGCCAGCTCAAAAAGACTCTTGAGACAGGCATCATCGCCTGAAGAGAAAAGACTGACGTCAGGTCTTCCTGACAATGAGATATGAGCGGACGGTTTCCCGAAAAGGAGGCCGTCCTCTTTCATCACATCCGCCAGATGGCGGGCTACCGCCGGAGCCGGGTCGATGAACCTGACCGAAGGCCCGGCAATCTTCTCCATCACCGGAAGCAGGAAAGGATAGTGGGTACAGCCCAGGACAATGATATCAGCCCCCGCCCGGAGCAACGGCAGAAGGCTTTCCGAAACTACTTTCTCGACCTCAGGTCCTTCAAGTCTGCCGCTTTCCACAAGTTCCACGAAACCGCTGCCCACGTGTTCCACCACCTTGACATTGTCCTCGACATTGCCCTTGGAAGTCAGATATTTTGAGCCTTTGAGCGTCCCTGCCGTGGCCAGAACTCCGATTACGCCGGTCCTGGTGCCGAGAGCGGCAGGTTTCACTGCAGGCTCCATCCCGATGAAACGGATATGGTCACGGCGTCCTCCTGTCAGCCGGAGAACCCGCTCCCTGCATTGTTCTGAAGACTCGTCGGAGTACTCCTCCCTCAATGTGGAAATCGCCGCCGAAGTAGCCGTATTGCAGGCCACCACGATTATATCGGCTCCCTTCCCGAGCAGAAAGTCCGTGACAGCCCTCATTCTTTCAATAATGAAGTCCCTGGTCTTCTCCCCGTAAGGACACCAGGCATTGTCAGAGTAATACAGATATTTCTCTCCAGGAAGAAGGCGGGTCATCTCCTTCAATACGGACAACCCGCCTGATCCGGAGTCAACGACTCCTATCATTTGCTGAAATCATTAATTGTAGTAATCATACTTCCTTGAAAGTGAACCGTACATCTGGCCGAGGACCTCGAGGTAAGGATTGCCCTGCACGAGGGTCAGCCTGTAGACCGTATCGTCAACCCTGTAGTACTCGATGCCGTCCAGAGTAATAATCTCGTAGTCATCCGGAAGAGTCTCCACGAGAGCTCCGGCCGGAGGAACGATGGTCTGATACTGTCCGCCTGCATTGATGATATAGAATACTCCATCCTCGTAGTAGTATTCCTTGTCGGCATACGCATAGCTCTGGACGAGTCCGAGTCTGTTCGCGACGTCGTATGAGGACCTTGCCAATGCCGGGTTCATTGCAATCGCATTGTTCTGCGTGAGAATTGTCGCATTGTTCTGGGCAATGATCCGGTTCTGCTGGTCTATGTAGCGGTTATTCTCGTCTATGGCCCTGTATGTGTTGTACACATTGGAATAGTAGGCGAATCTCACCGTAGCGAATGCCAGGTCCCTGATGGCCCTGTCGATGACAACTCCGAAAGGCGGGCGGCATACGATGTAATGTCCGTGATAATGACGGTAATAGACATTGTCGCAGATATAGTAGTCAATGCCGAAGAATGTCCTGTGCACGTGGTGAGGAGGGAGCACCTGAACCCTGAAGCCAAAGCAGTGCGGGCTGTGGCGGTCGAAGAAATGTCCAGGTCTGTCATAGTGTATGAAATCCCTTTCACGCGGAGGTACCCTGTAAACATCATGGTTGTCAATCCTGAAGTCATCCGACATGCCTCCCCTGACGGCCGGCTGCCGCGAAGACTGGGCGGAGGAAGGTCTCGTGCGCATCTCGCTTGTCACCGTGGAAAGTCCTCCTCCCCTGGTGACATTGCTGCTTCCTGTACTCCTGGTGACAGTCCTCTGCTGAGTCTGCTGTGACCTCACAGCCTGGGAACCGCCTCTGCTGATTGGCTGGGCAACTCTGTTACCGGTGCCGGAAGAAGTACGCCTTGATGATGAAACCGTGGAACTTCCGGAGGTTATGGTACCGGGGCCGGAGGTCGTAGACCTCGTGGATGACGAAGAGGAAGATCCGCGGCTTACCTGCGAAGAACCTGAAGGACGGCTGGCAGCAGGACGGGAAGCCGTTGCTGATGAGCGGGTTGTACTTCCTGTTGAACGGGAAGTGGTCGCCGAGGAACGTCCTGTCGTGGTACGGTTCTGAGTGGTAGACCTAGTCTGAGTCGCGGTTGAACGGCTCTGGGTGGAAGTTGACCGGCTCTGGGTTGTGGCGGATCTGTTCTGTGAAGAAGTGGAACGGGTCTGCGTGGTGGCTGAAGGCCTGGATGTGGTCATCGACCCTGATGAAGACCTTGAAACCGTTGCCGAGGACCTGGATGAAGTCGAGCCGGAAGCCGATCTGGAAACCGTCGCAGATGACCTTGATGATGAAGAGCCCGAAGACCTCGTGGACGTCGAACCTGAAGATGAACGTGAGGAACTTGACCTTGACGAAGATGAAGAAGATGAAGATCCGGTCGAACCTCTCTGCGATGTGGTCGTGGTGGACCTGCGTGTCTGAGCCTCTGTATAGACTGGGGATGAAATCATTGCCGCAGCTGCGGTCAATGCCATCAAGAATTTTACTAACCCTCTCATAATCATAAAGTTTTAGATTACTAATAGATATAGTAACGCCTTGCCGTTTTGCGAAAATTCTCAGCGTCCCTCCGCCAGCGGTCCGCGATATCGCAGGCCATAAGACGTTTTGAGAATGTCCTTCTTACATAATCCGTACCACAGACTTTGTCGAACATTTCATTGCGGGACGGGGTAATCATGAAAGGATTGTGTTCCGGATACAGCCTGTGTATTGCCTGCATCACGTAAAACTGGGTCATTGAAATCTCAGCCTTCTCATAATCAGTAAAATAGAACTGAACTCCGTGGACCAGCTTTCCCTGGCTGCTCCCTGCTATCGGCTTGTAATGAACCTCCCTGAAAGCAACTCCGGGAAGAGCGTAGCTGTCCAGCTCGGCCTTGAGCCTCGTCGCGTCAATCCATTCTGCGGCGAATGCGGCAAACGGGAAAGTATAGCCCACACCGACATTGAGATAATTGAAGAACTCGCCTGCAATTCCCGAGCATGGATAATTGATGGCCGACTGCGGATACGGAATGTTCGGGGACGGTAGAACCCACGGCAATCCGGTTTCCAGATATGTCATGTCCCTGGTCCAGCCCTCCATCGGGATCACGGTCAGGCTGCATCTGAGATGGGGCTCGTTGCCCTTCTGCCCGCAGTTGAGGCCTTCCTCATTGATGAGAATGGCCAGTTCGCCGACAGTCAGCCCGTATATATACGGAATCCGGAATTCGCTCACGAAAGAGAAGAAGCCGGGCTCCACTATGCAGCCTTCTATCTTATTGCCTCCCAATGGATTGGGTCTGTCAAGAACCATTACCTCGATGCCTTTCTTCGCACAGGCGCGCATCACCAGACCGAGAGTGCTGATGAATGTATAGGAACGTGTTCCGACATCCTGAATGTCATAAACCATTATGTCGATGCCCTCCAGCATCTCCTGGGAAGGCTCGCGATATTTCCCGTAGATGGAATACACCTTGATTCCCGTTGCAGCGTCCACCGAATCGTCCACCTTGTCCCCGGCGTAGGCATCCCCGCGGACACCATGCTCAGGGCCGAAAAGGGCGACAAGATTGACATTTTCCGCATTGTTCAATATATCAATTGTGGAACGGAGATTGCGGTCCACCCCGCTCGGATTGGTCACAAGTCCCACACGTTTGCCTTCAAGCCCTTCAAAGCCACGACCTTCAAGCACCTCTATTCCGGTGCGCACTTTCACGACCGGAGCAGCATCAAGTACTACCGGCAGGAATGCCAGCAAAATGGAAATCAACGCTATTCTCATATCTTTCATTTCTTTACAACTTTGCCATACTCAGGGTCAACCTTCAGCAAGCCAGTCACGGCAACTGTAGCAAGGCAGCAGACCATCACAATCCAGAAGAAATTCACATATCCGGCCATTTCCTGGATATAGCCGGCGAAGGCCCCCGGTATCATCATGCTGAGTGCCATGAAGGCAGTGCAGATGGCGTAATGCGAAGTCTTGTACTCCCCTTCCGAAAAATACATCATGTACAGCATATATGCAGTAAAACCGAAGCCGTAGCCAAACTGCTCTATAGCAATCAATATACTGATAACCAGAATGTTATGAGTCATTGACATACTCATGTACAGGTATGCGGCACAAGGCAGGGCGAGGAAGGCGGCCATAGGCCAGAGGGATTTCTTCAGTCCCCATCTGGAAGCGGCCATTCCGCCGATTATTCCGCCGACCGTGAGGGCTATCACGCCGATGGTGCCGTAAACCAGGCCGACCGTGGCTGTGGAAAGTCCGAGGCCGCCCTGCTCAGCCGGGGAGAGGAGGAAAGGGTTGACCATCTTCAGCAGAAGTGCCTCAGGAAGCCTGTACATCAGCATGAATGCCAATGCCACAAGGATTCCCGGCTTGCGGAAGAAGGTCACGAAAGCCCTGGCGAATTCCCCTGCGGAGGACCGTCCGGACGACTTCACGGCCACATCCGCCTTATGTCTCGGCAGCAGGAACATATCGTAAAGGGTAATCAATGCGAAAATGACGGCAGTGACAGCCATCGTGAGGGTCCAGGCAAGCGGAATGTTGCCGGTATGCGACTCAATCAGCCCCGCGATCACGACCAGGACTCCCTGCCCGAAAATGGATGAAAGCCTGTAGAATGTGCTCCTGATGCCCACGAAGAAAGATTGCTGGCCGGGGTCGAGCACCACCATATAGAAGCCGTCTGCGGCAATGTCGTGTGTCGCGGAGGCGAATGCCGTGAGGATGAACAAAAGCAATGTGAATGTAAACAGTCCCGACGGGGTCCGGCCGGAGGCAATCATCTCAGGCGAAGGATGCGGGATGCTGAAAACCAGGAGTATGAAAGCCGCCGTCATCAATGCCTGCATAGTGACAATCCACCATCTTTTCGACTTGAAGATATCCACGAGAGGGCTCCAGAGCGGCTTCAATGTCCAGGGCAGATAGAGAAGGCTGGTGAACAGGGCCATCTCCCCGTTCGGCACACCCATTTTCGTGAACATTGTAACCGATATGCTGTTCACCACGAAATACGGGATACCCTCCGCAAAATATACGGTCGGAATCCACCACCACGGAGACCTCGCTCCGGATATGCCAATGCGTTTATTCATAGGTCTTTACAGATAATTCCGGAATGCGGCATGTCTCCGCTCCGGGATAATATTGGGAAAGTATGGTCCTGTAATCATTGCCCCTGAATGCCATCACTGCGGCTCCGATCTGGCAAAAGCCGACGCCGTGCCCCCAGCCTGAGCCATTGAGGACAATCATATCTTCCGCCTCGGTCCGGTCCGGTTCCACACTCACCGTGAAGGCCGAGCTTTTCAGATGGGACTCCGAAAGGAAACGCCTGATCATCAATTCCTTGCCGACCGACATTGACATTCCGGAGCCAATGATGAGAAGCTCGGATATTCTGCCTGAAGGGCCTCTGCGCAGAGGTTTCAATTCCTTCAGCATGCCTATATCGTGACCGGAGCGCCTGTAAATCAGTTCTGAAAGCTCCCCTCTGGTATATCTCACCTGCCATCTGTAGAAATCCCTGGTCTCCAGGTCGTAGTCGTTCAGGACCATGCGCAGAATCTCTTCGTCATCCGTATCGCAATACGGGTCCGGAACGGATTTCAGATATGGATGATTCTCGTCCGCCCAGCAGGTCCCGAATTCCTCGGTGATGCCTCCGCAGCATTTGGAAAATCTTGCGTCACAGAGACTTCCATTATATTCCAGAACCTCTCCCCAGGTCTCGTCCACGGCCTTGCGGGCATTCTCGCCGATAGACGAGGTCAGACCCTGGTATCTCTGGCAGTGATCGTCCGCACAGACGTCGAAGGCCTTGTGGTCATTGGTGTCGAACCATCTCTCAATATGCAGAACCCCGTCCACTACCCTGTCCTCAGGGCATTGTACGGCATCGCCGCCATCCTTTCTGCGGGCAATCTGCTTCATCACCCAGGTACGTGAAATCACCGCATGAGCCTTGAGATATTCCAGGGGAGCGGTAGGTCTCATTTCCGATGAAATCACGCTAAGGAGATAGTCCTCTACGCCTATCACATTGACAGCCACCACATTGTCCCCTTCCACTATGAACTTGAGGGAGCCGGCGAACTTCCCGGTCAGTTTCCTCTCCCAATGGAAATCCACGCCTATGGTCACTCCGTAGAGGATGAACGTAGGCTCGGCGAACATCGTCGACATTGTCCTGGCATCGAAGAGGAGCTCATCGTACAATGTCCCGTTGTAGGAAAGCCGCCCGTTCTCGAAGCTTACCCGCTGGCGGCCTGCACCGTCCGATATGATTTCAAATTCAATTTCCTTTCCGGACATGATTCCGACCTGGAGCTCAGGCTGTGTCCTGGTCAGTTTCCAGATTACCTTTTTCTCGGCCTCCGCGTCTAATGACACCTCGGAAAGCATCTCTTCAAGCAGTTGCGGGGAGATTTTGGCAAAGTCATCCGCCTGAGGGACAATGAAAAGACCGGCCATGTCGGCGCATCCGGGGCTCATCGTAAGATGGTCAGCACCCTCGGAAAAATAATGATGGGAGCGGTGCCTTTCACGGGCCATCAGTACTGCCCTGTATTCCCCGAAACGGCCGTGGGATATGCCTGAGACCTTTTCGGAAGGGCGGACACTGTACCAGACGAGGAGGTTGAACATCGGCTCTGGCGAAGTATCACGGCAAGGCAGGCAGTCCAGAAGGCGGTAGAACAGCTTGGCGAAAGACTTGGAAGTCCTGGCCCGCATAGCGAATACTCCTTTTGTAAATCCCTTGTAATGAAACAGTTCCGCTTCCTGAACGGAGGTTATGAAATCCAGGCCTTCGGCATTGTCCTTAAAGAGACGGTCAATCTCATTCTCCAACGGCATCAGCCCCCTCGGGCAAGCCTGGAAATGCATGTGGTCAGGTGCGGATGCCCCGCACTCAGGGCCGTTGTAGAAGACAGTGAAATCCGGGAAATGCCTGGCAATATCCGTCATGTCCACGACCCTGTGCCATATTGTCTGGGGGACGTGGGCGTTCCTCGCAATCACCAGATGCGAAGGGAATATCGGATATGGGTTCACGAGAATGTCGTATTTCCGTCCCTTCCTGCCCTCGAACTGCATCGAGCTCTGCTCCGGCGGACGGTTCTCGGCGCAGAGAAAACATTTCCTGGCCTTGATCGAGGTGCTGTCCACCCTGGCTGCGGAGGAACGGATTCTCTCCGGATTGTGCTGGCACCTGACTTTCAGCCCGCCGACCTCCATCTCCCTGATTTCCGCATTCTTGAGTGAGCGGAAATTGGAAGAGGCAAGCGGCCAGACTGAAAGCTGGTCACTTATAAACTTGGATATATGATGGTTATTCGTCATTGGCGTTCATTCTGATTCTGGCTTCCAGCTCCCAGGTGCGGATGCTGTCCTTGTAGATATTGTTCGCATTGACCCTTTCAATGCTAAGGGCCGCATCGGAATTGCCCTCCCAGCGGCGGCAGCAGTACAGCGGCTCGTAGATTCTTCCGATCCGGTATTCACGGCAAATCCGGAGTCCCACCGCATAGTCCTCGCCGTAGCTCACATTCGGGAAACCGATGGTCCTCAGAAGCGGCACATAGAAAGCCCGCGGTGCACCCAATCCATTCACCCTCAAGGCATTGTTCCTGCCATTCTCCTCGGTCCACTCCCTGTGGTCAATGATTCCCGGAGGCAGAGGATTGAGGTCGAAATCCGTCATTTCGTATGCCCCGACCACCATTCCGCAGCCTTCACTCCGGAACAGGTCAATGATTTTCTGCAACGTGCTCCCGTCCCTGTAGATGTCGTCGCTGTCCAGCTGGACCGCATACATTCCGCAATGAGGGCTGTTCACGGCCAGGTTCCAGCATCCGCCGATACCGAGATCATCCCTTTCCGGGACAATGACTTTCAGCCTCCTGTCCTCGATTGCGGCAAGTTTCTCCGAAGTCCCGTCGGTGGAATGATTGTCCACGACAATGACATTGTAATCGAAATCGCATTCCTGCGAAAGTGCACTGTGGACGGCGTCGGCCACCGTTCTGACCCTGTTGAAAACGGGGATGATGACGGAGGCGGTCACCTCCGGCTTTAAATCCGGGTCAGGGCTGACAGTCCTGAATCCCGGGGCAATGTAGGCTCCGATCCGCTTCAGATGCTCCGTGCAGATTTCCTCCATCTCGATCTGGACCTCTCTGTTGCGCGGATTCACATAGTCGAACTGCTTCTCTCCCGACTTGCGGAGGTCAGTCTCGATCTCGGTATAGAGGTATTCTCCTATGTGGACAATCTTATCCATTCTCAGCCTCAGATCGTAAAGGGCGCCGAAACGCCTTTCAACAATCATCTCTTCCAATGCCTTAAGGAATGAGGCAGAGCGGAACACCAGCACCGGGCCGAAATCGAAATCATCCCTCAGGGCTCCCCTGGTGCAGTCTATTACCGGATGTTTTCTCCGGACAGTTCCCCCATCGGGAGCCTCAACCAGCTCGTAATAGTCCGAATAAAGCAAGTCTGCGCCCGTGGACTCAGCCACCGAGGCTATTCTATCCAATGCAAGATAGCCCCAGTCACAGGGGAAAGGCCTGGTGTTGAATACGATGAAGTCCTCGGCAAGGCCCTGTGCAGCCTCCCTGAGGCCGGCCGTACTGCCTGTATTCATATCTGATATGAACCTGAAAGTAGCCATTGGAATTTATGATTTGAAACCTGTCATTCTCTCCCAGAGACATTGTGGCACAATGCTCCATAAAAAGGCGAGGAGGGCGAATCTCCAGTCAATGTACGCCCTTCGCCTGCGTCTCTTCAACGCCTTGAAAATCAGCTCTGATGCATATTGTACCGCCATCAGCATGGGATAATTCTTGTCCCTGGACAGTATGTCTGTCCTGACGAAGCCCGGGCGGATATCCGTGACATCCAGATGAAAGCCGTTCATCCTCGAGAGCTGTGCCAGGGAATCCAGATAGGTGGACTGGAACCGCTTGGTAGAGGAATAGGCAGGCCCTGTTCCCATACCCTTCGTGCCGGCAACCGATGAGACTATGGCCAGGTGGCCCCTGAATCCGGGCTCGGATTCGGACCTTTCCCTGAAGTACCGGAATGCGGCATCTGCCATTCTTACATATCCCAGGCAGTTGACTTTCACCGTATTGAGCTCAATATCCGGGTCCAGCTCCCGGTTCTGCTTCCCCACTCCTGACACGATGAAAATGAGGTCAGCACCTCCGGTTCTCCCGATGAGTTCCATAAGCCGCGAAGGAGAGTCCTCCGCAGTAACGTCAAAATCAGAAATCCGGATATCCGCTCCGGGATGCTCCGCCTCGAATGACTCCAGCATTTCCCTCCGCCTTCCGGCAATGCCCACTGTCCAGCCTTCATCTGCCATAAGGCCTGCCACGGCACGTCCTATGCCGGATGTCGCTCCTATCACTATCGCTCTCATACTCTTCCGTTTACAAAGTTTTCCGCCTCGGCCAGCGACTCCGGTTTCCCGGCATCGATCAGCACGAGGTTCCGGGGTGCGACCCCGATGAACTCATATTCCGCGGCGGCCCTGAGGTAATAATCCATTATCGGGAAACGCTCCCCGAGCGGCCTGTCAGAGCCCTCAATCATCCTGCCATCCCCGTCATACAGCGGGAATGCGGAAGGTTCCTCATCAATCCTGTCAAATGTCCTGAAAATATCCGGGCTCATCAGGTGAACGCCTCCGAAAGCCATTTTCCTGCAGGAGGCCACATCGAGATTCCTGAAAGGTGTCTTTACGGCACCTGTGGAAACATCCGTCCAGCCGACAAGCCTCCCATCCTCGTTAAAAAGGAGATAACGCTTTGTCTTCCTTTCACTTACGAGGAGAGCAGACATCGCTCCCGGACGGAGCCTGGCCTCGAACCACTGTAAGTCCAGGTCAGTCACGATATCCACATTATGGACAATGAACGGCCCGGAATCTGAAAGCAATGCCTCTGCCCGGCGGATCCCGCCTCCGGTCTCCAGCAGCCTGTCCCTCTCGTCGGATACCTTGATATCCAGACCATTGAACTCATTTTCAAGATAGGAGACAATCATATCCGGGAAATGATGGACATTCACCACGAACTCATCCACTCCTGCAGACCTGAGCCTGGTGATGACGTGGTAGAGCAAAGTCTTCCCGGCAAGTGGGGCCAGAGCCTTGGGGGCATTGTCAGTGAACGGCTTGAGCCTGGTTCCCAGACCGGCCGCAAAAATCATTGCCTTCATATCCCCTACAATGTCTTCTCAATATTCTGCTCCCTGTGGATAAGCTTCACCCTTATGTCGAACTTGCTGGCGAGATGGGAAGCGAGATGTTCGGCGCAATACACGGAGCGGTGCTGTCCTCCGGTGCAGCCGAAGCAGACCTGAAGATTGGTGAACTTCCTCTCTATAAAGCGTTTGACGTGAGCATCCACGAGGGCGTAAACGGAATCCAGGAAGGTAAGAATCTCCCCGTCGTCCTCCAGGAACTTGATCACCTCCGGGTCCATTCCGGTAAACTGGCGGTAATATTCATATTTGCCGGGATTGTTCACGGACCGGCAGTCGAACACATAGCCTCCCCCATTGCCGGAGGTGTCAGCCGGTATTCCCTTCTTGTAGGCGAAGCTGTAGATTTTCACTTCGAGGCGGCGGTCTTCGGCATTGACATAGAACTGCTGCATCTCGGTAAGTGACGTAAGCACCTCTGTCAAATAAGGATAGCGGACAAACGGAGTTTTAAGGAGACGGCGCAGGTTGTCGATGGCGAACGGCACACTGGCTATGAAATGGGGCTTCTTCTCGAAATAGCCCCTGAAGCCGTATGCCCCAAGCACCTGAAGAGTGCGGAAAAGCACGAAGAGCCGGAGCCTCTCCCGGAATGCATCTTCATCCAGGTCCGGAATAAATTCCCTCGCAGCCTCGATATAGGTCTGGACGAGCCCGTTCTTCAAATCCTCCGGATATCTTGACCTTGCCTGCCAGATGAACGAAGCCACATCATAATATACAGGGCCCCTTCTTCCACCCTGAAAATCAATAAAATACGGCTCACCATCCCTTATCATCACATTCCTCGCCTGGAAGTCCCTGTACATGAATGTGGTGGTATCCTCCGATGTCAGGTCCTCCCTCATCGCCTCGAAATCCTCCTGCAGGCGGATCTCGTCGAATTCCAGGCCGGTCGCCTTAAGGAAACAGTATTTGAAATAATTGAGGTCGAAGAGGACCATCCTGCCGTTGAATTCCGGCTCAGGGAAGCAGACATTGAAGTCCAGGCCCTCCGCTCCGTGAAACTGGATCTTCGGAAGCAGGCTGATTGTCTTCTTCAGAACTTCCCTTTCCTCCGGGGAGTAATCCCCGCTCTCCCTGCCCGTCTTCACCACATCATAGAGCAATGTATCCCCCAGATCCTCCTGGAGATAGCACATCCCGTCCCCGCTGACCGACAGGACCTCCGGGACATTGATTCCATGACTGAGGAAATGTGAGGAGAGATAGGTGAATGCGGCATTTTCCCTGCGGTCAAGGCCGGCGACACCGATGACAGTGCTTCCATCCGCTCCCGTGAGGCGGAAATATCTGCGGTTGCTGCCGGAAGAATTCAGCTCAATGACCGATACGGGTTCGGTGCCTGTATATGATTTGTATAAATGAATCAGCGATTCCTGCATTGTACATAGTTTTATGCGAATATAACAAAGTTCCGGGGATTTGTCAGCATATTTTGCCCCCGTTTTGACGGTAAATTCAAGAGTTTTCAGTAAGTTTGCCCTTTCAATTGGAAATCACATTTTTGAAAATGGAATTCAAGGAATTTGCATATTGTTCGGACAAGTACCAATATACGATGGGAAAGTCCTTCATGGAATGCGGCAACGGCGAAAAACCGGCCGTTTTCAACCTGTTCTACAGAAAAGCCCCTGAAAACAACAACTGGGCTGTAGTGAGCGGCACCGAGGAGGTGCTCGAAATGGTGGCAAATCTCGGTTCCATGCCGGAGAGCTTCTTCGAGAAATTCCTTCCGGGGGACGGATATGCCGAATTCAGGCATTATCTCACCGGAATGAAGTTCACCGGCAACATCTATGCGATGAAGGAGGGCGAAATAGCCTTCCCTAACCAGCCGATCATCATTGTGGAGGCCCCTCTCATCCAGGCACAGGTGCTGGAGACCCCGATGCTCTGCATAATGAACCACCAGATGGCGGTTGCCACCAAGGCATCCAGGGTATGCAGGGCGACAGACAGGCCTGTGAGCGAGTTCGGCTCCAGAAGGGCGCACGGACCATGGGCAGCCACCTACGGGGCTAAAGCCGCCATCATAGCAGGCTGCGCCTCCACCTCCAACATCCTGACCGGAGTGATGAACGGAGTCCCTTCCACCGGCACCATGGCCCACAGTTTCGTCACCTCATACGGCAGCACCGTGGAGGGAGAGCACAGGGCATTCAACGACTACATCAATACCCACCGGGGAGAGAACCTGATTCTCCTGATTGACACATACGACACCCTCCACTGCGGCATTCTCAATGCCATCAGGGCATTCAGGGAGAACGGGATCGACAACAATTATCCTTACGGATACGGCGTGAGGCTGGACAGCGGAGACCTCGCCTACCTGTCGGTAAAAGTCAGGGAAATCCTTGATGCACACGGGCTTACAGGCTGTAAAATCTTCGCCACAAACTCCCTTGACGAGTATCTCATCACCGATCTGGAAAGGCAGGGTGCCAGAATCGACTCCTACGGCGTGGGCGATGCGATAGCCACCAGCAAGGCAGCCCCATGCTTCGGCAATGTCTACAAGCTCGTGCAGATTGACGGCGAGCCCGTACTGAAGAAATCCGAGGACAGGATCAAGCTCATCAACCCGGGCTTCCAGATCACCTACCGCATAACGAAAAAGGACGAGAACGGCAACGAGATATACAAATGCGACATCACCTGTCTCCGCGGGGACAGACTCTCGGAAGACATCGAGGCAGGCAGGACGTTCACGGCCACGGATGAGTACGACAGATACAAGTACAAGACTTTCGAGGCCGGAGAATACACCTGGAGGGCATTGCAGATTCCAGCCGTGGAAAACGGCGTCAGGGTGGCCCCGAAGCGCAGCCTGATGGAGAAGAAGGCCTTCTATGAGGACACACTTCACCATTTCAGCCCGTCGGAGCGAAGGCTCATCAATCCGCATTACTACAAGGTGGACATATCCGACGACCTCTACAATCTCAAGAATGAAATCCTCTCCAAGCTCGTGGAGGAAATAGGCAGATTCAAGATATGATAAATGATTCATTGCTCGTCGTAGTGGATATGCTCTACGACTTCATAGACGGCAGCCTGGCCTGCCAGGGTGCGGACAAGGCCGTAGCCAACACACTCCAGTTCATAAAGAGCACAAGGAATGACGACCTTCCGGTGTTCTTCATACGGGATCATCATCCGGCAGACCATTCCTCATTCAAGGAGCAGGGAGGAATCTGGCCTCCTCATTGCGTAGCCGGGACCAGGGGCGGGGAAATCGCCGATGAACTGAAGCCTTACGCCGACGAGGACCTCACATTCGACAAGGGCTGTGACAGGGCCGTGGAGCAGTATTCCGGCTTCGACGGACGCAACTCTGCCGGCCAGTCTCTCGGCGAGGTAGCCGCAATGCTGGAGCCGAAGGACGTGTATGTCTGCGGAATCGCCACCGAATATTGCGTAAGGAATACCTGCGAGGACCTTCTGAAGGCAGGTTTCCACGTGATTCTCCTGCAGGACTGCCTGGCATACGTGGATGAGGCAGGTCACAGGGAGGCAATCGCCGCAATGCGTGACGAGGGCATTGTAATACACTGACATCATTAATATTCCGCAGCCTGCGGAAGCATTGTTCTGACCGTATGAAAACGAAACTTGCCATATTGCCTTTTATTGCCCTGCTGCTGATCGGGATCAGGGCGGGAGCCCAGAGCGGGACATTCTCGGGCATTGTCATTGACAGCGATGGAGAAGCTGTCATCGGAGCAGGCATTGTCTGCAACGAGAAGACGAGCGCCGGCACGACCACCGACCTTGACGGCCGGTTCTCGATGACATTGCCGCAGGGCGCAAAAACCTTCACCATCTCCTCGGTGGGGATGGAATCTCTTACTTATGTGCTTAATCCTCAAGCTACTGAGAATGTGAAAATCATTCTGGCCTGGGAAAACAACGTGCTGGACCAGGTGGTTGTGACAGGCTATGCCCAGACCACTGTCAAGCGCATAACCGGCTCCGTGGCGGTCATAAACGGGGACAGTTTCAAGGCAAAGGCCATGTCCTCAGTGGACGCCCTGATGCAGGGAGAGGTGGCCGGCGTGGCCGTTTCCGCCACTTCAGGCCAGCCCGGGACCCAGTCCAGAATCCGGATCAGGGGAACCAGCAACATGACCGGCTCCGGCCAGCCTCTCTGGGTAGTGGACGGAGTTCCTCTCCAGAATGAATCCCCGTCATTGACCAGCGAACAGCTGGCCACCGGAGGCTTTGACGACATTTTCGTGAACGGAATCGGCAACATCAACCCGAACGATATCGAGAGCATCACCATCCTGAAGGATGCGGCTGCAGCTGCAATATACGGATCGAGGGCGGCAAACGGCGTCATTGTCGTGACCACAAAGAAGGGAGAATCCGGCAAGATGAAGATCAGCTACAGCAACACCTTCTCCTGGTCCTTCAAGCCGGGCAGGGATTTGAGCCTGATGAACTCGGCAGAAAAGCTCGCCTGGGAGGATGAACTCTGGGATGAATTCTCCGCGGCAAAATATCAGAAGTCATTGACTGACAATACTGTAATCTATCCTATAGTCGGCATTGTCGGACAAATCCGTGCCGGAGTCGGGGATTTCGCCGGAATGAAGGGAGACAAGGCTGCGCAGGATGCGTACATCGCCTCGCTTTCCGACATCAGCACCGACTGGTACGGGCTCATGTTCCGCAATTCGTTCTCCCAGGGCCACCATCTGTCAATGAGCGGAGGCTCGGACAAATACACCTACTACATTTCATTGGGTCTGAACGACGAGAACGGAATGCTCATCCACAATGATTACCGCAGGTATAATTTCAATGCGAACATAAACCTCAAGCCCGTGGAATGGGCGCGCATCGATATCGGTGCAGAGGCCTCCAGGCAGGAATCCTCAATGCCTTACTCCAGCGTGAACCCGTTCACCTACGCATATTTTTCCAACCCTTACGAGAAGGCTTGCAATGATGACGGCTCATATGCCGCCGACCGGACCTGGTTCACATTGGGGTACTGGAACGGAAGGGGCGCGGAGCAGGTGATGCCTCTGAACGGATTCAACATCCTCAGGGAACTGGATTCCAACTATACCGACACCAGGAACACAGCCGTCACAGTAAGAGGCCAGCTCGACCTCAGAATCATCGAGCCCCTGCATTTCGTCGGCCTGGCGTCCTACACCTATTCCAACAACTCCACGGACAAGGTGGTGGACAAATACACCTGGACTGCCTTCAACGACAGGCTCGGCAATGACGACAAGTCCCAGACCAATCTCTACGGCAACATCTCGCAGAACCGTACCAACAGGGACAGCTACGTGCTGAGGGGACATTTCGCATTCAACCGCACATTCTCCGGCATCCATACGCTCAACGTGCTGGCAGGCTCTGAGATCAGGGGTGCGGGTTCGAACACATTGTTCTCGAAGAGATACAACTACGACCCCAAGACCGGGACCACTTCCCTGCCTCAAATCAGCGGGCCGACCGACGAATGGGTCAGCGAGGTCGAGAGGCTGAACGGCCAGTATTTCTCCGAGAGCAAATATGCATCTTTCTATGCATCAGCGGATTACTACCTCGGCAAAACCATAGTGCTGAACGCCTCTTTCCGTACGGACGGAAGTTCCAATTTCGGCAACAAAAGGCAGTTCAACCCGACCTGGAGCGCCGGAGCGGCCTGGCATCCCGGCGAGGAGGAATGGATGAAGCGAAGCCTCCCGGCAGTTTCCCACGCCACATTGAGGGCGGCATTCGGATACACCGGTGAGGTCAACACCAGCACGACGCATCTTATGGTCATCAGATATCTCCAGCAGCAATACAGATATTTCGGGGAGCAGACTTTCAATCTCGGGACCCTGCCTTCCGCCCCGAATCCGAATCTGGGCTGGGAGAAGACAATGGACGCGAAGGCCGGTCTTGATTTCGGTCTATGGAAGGAAAGGCTGAATGTCAATGCCGAATACTATTACCGTCTCAGCACAGACGTGGTGACATCCTCCCAGGTCCAGAGCACCAGCGGATTCACCTATGTCAATTTCAACTCCGCCGACATAATGAACACGGGAGTCGAGCTTACCGTGAACGGAAAGATTCTGCAGAACCGGGACTGGAGTGTCAATGCAGCGGTGAACTTCGCGTACAATTACAATAAAGTCCTGAAATACAGACCGTCAACGGCATCAGGAGTCACTTCCAAGGACAGGTATGTAGAGGGATATCCGGCCAGGTCCATCTTCAGCGGAGACCTCGGGGGCATTGATTCCGCAAGCGGCCTGTACATCTTCAAACTGAGGGATGACGCCAATATCAGCTCAGCCTCGGACCTGAACAAGCCGGACAATTACAGGACTTATCTGGGTACTGAAATCGCGCCTTTCACCGGCGGCTTCAACATCAGCGCAGGGTGGAGGGAATTCCGGCTCAGCATAAGCGGAGTCTATTCTCTGGGCTCAAAGACCTTCGACAAAATCGTCTCGCCGGCCAGCTATTCCAGCTGCAAGCACAATCAGGTCAGCACGGAAACAGTCCAGTCCCAATACAGCGATCTCTACTCCAACCATCTGAATGTCAGGAAGGACAGAATAGACAGATGGACCGTGTCGAACACCAGGGACGTGACATATCCGAGAATCTACGACTATTTCGGGGAGAAGTACAACTTCGCCTCATACAATCCGATGGATTACAGCATCATTGACGCAATCTATCTGAAGAACAATTCCTACCTGAGAATCAAGTCCATCATTCTCACCTATTCCCTGCCTGAAAAGGCAATGCGGAAAATCAGGCTCAGGGGCATCAGTTTCAATGTTGCCCTGAACAATTTCTTCACC
>JALFFZ010000168.1 GCA_022777585.1 Bacteroidales bacterium
AGCATCCCGTCGTGTCCCATCGCAATGCCGTCGTCCACTGCAATTGTATTGAATTCAGCCGCATAGCAGCCGAGAGCCTCGATTTCCGACTTCACGATCTGACCGACCTCATGAAGATGCGTGTGGCCAGGTACAAACTGGGTGAAAGAATTGACAATGGCAATGACGGGCTTCCCCATCTGACTGCGCTTCATCCCGGCTGCGACCCATAGAGCCCTTGCTCCTGCCATCCGCCTGCCCTGCATCGTGACTGAACTTCTCAATTCGTGTTTCATTTCGTTAAATTTAAAAACGCTCTCCCCGCAGACCGAGAAGAGCGTCATCGTCATATTTCCATAACGTACGGCATCACCTTCCCGGTCCAAATCTTTTAATGACAAGGACTAGGCTAATGACCACGACGATAATGGAATTGTACATATTAAAAACTTCAGTTAATTTCCGTTCAACTGCACTTACAATCTGTAAGCGAGTACAAATCTAAACAAGATATTTCCAAAAAGCAAATATTTTTTCACAAAATATGCGGCAGGGATATCCCAGAAGGGATATTCGGTTTAAAGACAATTAAGAATATTCAGCCGATTTCGGAACATCATTAGAATACAAAACGATTTTAGCTTACAATCTGTAAGAATAGCGGTCCAAAATCTTCAATGCCGAATTTTTCAGTTCACGGCGGCCAGGCAGGGAAAGCCAGGCAGGGAAAGCCAGGCAGGATAAAGCCTAGAACTTGGAATCCAGCCATCTCAGCCTGGTCATATAGAACTCCTCGAGCCACTCCAGCTCCCCGGCATAGGACCCGGTAACCTTGACATTTGGCCATACCCACTCGTTCAGTATGTCCCACTTCGCGAAATTGCGGGAGACGGCGTCGCCCATCTCGGCCGAATACTTCGCAATGTATTCAGGCATCCGCTTCAGCTCCGGATAGACCTCAGCCCATCTGACCTTGACCTTCTTCACGAATTCAGGGTCCTGGAATAGGCGGTTGTACCAGCCGTCGGCCTTGACGCAGTTGCTGTTGTAATCGCGGACATACCAGCCGTAAGGCCCGTTCGGGTCACCATTGCATTCGCTCATGTCACCCGGGAAGTAGTTCGCATTGCCGTAGGAGAGGTCGAAATCCCAGACGTGGCAGAACTTGATCTTCCCGGTGGACTTCAGGACTGTCACGAATGCGCTCTTGCGGACATTTCCGTCAATGTCCTTGGCCAGCTCCCGGATGATGTAGTTGTCGATGAAGGAGTCCACATCTATGTATGCGGCATATCCCTTGACCGGATCCCTGAAGTCGGAGCTGTAGAGGGCAGTCTCGAAACCATTGAAAAGGGAAACGACAGACTGGTACTGCTCATCCGTAGGCGCATTCGGCTCCTTGAACTGGACAGGAACGGAACATCTGCCCGTGTAGAAATAAAGCGGCTCGTCAATAGAGGACTCTATTTCGAGATACATATCCCCTGCGGCAACGTCTATATCCACCTTGTTCCGGCCCACGTCCTTCTTCTGGAAAAGAGTGTAGACTCCCTGATAATCATCATTTATCCAGACCTCGACTATGCGGAACTCGGGAGTCCACTGCATTTCCATGATCGAGGACGTGGTCATTCCCACCACATTGCGCAGCAGGCTCTTGTCCGAATAGTTGGCGAGGAAGACCCAGCTTTTGTTCGACGGCATTCCAAGGACCTCATTCTTTTCCGGGAACTTTATCTTGAAAGGCTTCTTCGGCATATCCCAGGTCGAATTGCCCCTTCCCTGGATGCTGACAGCACCCTCCAGAGTCCGGGCCTCGGAAAAATGACCGTCAGGGTCTTCAATCACTATCGTTCCGTCTATCGCGTAGCTCTTGTGGATGCGGTCCGCATTGTGGTAAACCTTAACGCGCGGCATGGTGAAGCTCTCTGCCCGGATCGGTTTCTGAAACAGGAAGACGACGGTCTCCCCGTTGCTTGTGGCTATGTTGAACGTGTCCCCGTAGAGATAGGTGAATATCGGATAGCTGTCCGAAAAAGGCTTGCCTTTGGTGAAAGGTATGCCTGTAGGGCTGCCCTGAGCCACCCATCGGCCCCTGTCGTCGAGATGGATGTCAGGCTCACCGGTCAGGCTGCAGTCATATATGACCACATCCCCTGCACTGATCCGGTAATCCATGTCAGTGAATGAAATCACCCAGTCCCCGCCGTCCTTCGCGGCCTTCACGAAGACCTTGTCCTGACTGTGCAGTGACAGCATGTCCCTGTACCATTGAGGCACCGGAGGGAGACTCTGCTGCTCTTCCTTCCTGCACCCGGAGAGGAGAATGGAGATGGCGATGAATGCTAAAAGTTTTTTCATAGCTGCAAGGTATAATGTTAATATCTCAGGAAACGGATTCGATGGCCGTGCGGAGCCGTTCAAGAGCCAATGTCAGCGTGGCGCGCGGACAGCCGACATTAAGACGCATGAAACCGCTGCCTTCCCTGCCGAACATGGCTCCGTCATTGAGGGCAAGCCCGGCCTTGTTCACGAAGAGGTCCACCAGGCTGTCATGGGACAGGCCGAGTCCGCGGCAATCCAGCCAGACCAGGAATGAGGCCTGAGGACGCAAAGGCCTGATGGCCGGGATGTTGGCTGCGCAATAGGAAATGACGCTCTCGATATTGCCTTCCAGATATGCCAGCAGCTCACGGCGCCATTCCTCGCCCTCCCTGAAGGCTGCGATTGTCGCAATCGGGGAGAACAGAGGGGCGTAGTCATACTCATTGGCCTTCAGATATGAATAGAATGTCCTCCTGAGTTTCGGGTCCGGGACAATGGAATAGGAGCTGACGATGCCGGCAATGTTGAATGTCTTCGAAGGGGCCGCGAAAGTGATGCTGCATGCAGCCGCCTCTGGGCTCACCGTGGCGAAAGGAATATGCCTGAGCCCCCAGAGGGCCATGTCGCAGTGTATTTCGTCGGAAATGACAATTATTCCGCGCGAATGGCAGAAAGCGGCCAGACGCCGCAATGTCTCCGCATCCCAGAGTATGCCTGCCGGGTTGTGGGGATTGGAAAGTATCAGAAGCCTGCATCTGTCGTCGCAGACTGATTCGAGATTGTCGAAATCCATCGAATAGCTGCCGTCAGCATTCTCGATAAGAGGGTTGTAAACGACTTCGCGGCGGTTTCCTTCAGGCACGAGACGGAAAGGGTGATAGACTGGTGGCTGTATTATGACCTTCTCGTCCGGCTTCAGGAAAGCATTGATGACCATTCCTATGCCCTTCACGATTCCCGGTATGTAACGCAGCCACTCCCTCTCAGTCTTCCAGCCGTGATGGCTGAGAATCCAGTCCTGGACGGCAGGCCAATAGTCCGCCGGCTCAATGGTATATCCCAGCACCGGATGCTCCAGACGCCTGCGGAGCGCATCGATGATGAAAGGAGGAGTCTCGAAGTCCATGTCCGCCACCCAGAGCGGGATGAGATCGGCATTGCCGTAACGCTCCCCGAGAGCATCGTATTTCAGGGCGCCGCTGCCGCGCCTGTCAGTCTGCCTGTCGAAATCGTATTTCATGATTCTCCTATATGATGTAAGCCGCCGTATGATAAACAGGCATCGTCAATGCGCCGTAGGCATCCTTGTCCTGATAGGCGCAATGTATAGCTTTGGTCTTGGTTTTCATAACGGAAACAAAGGTAAGCATTTTTTCCGTACGGCGGTCAGTCCTGCCGCAATATTCCTCTAAGTCAAGACTGGAAAAAAGTTTATTCGGATGTTATGCAGGACTTGTCAATCAGGCCGTTGGCGAAAGCGTAGATGGTCAGTCCGGCCACCGAATGTATGTTCAGCTTCCTCGCGATGTTCCTGCGATGCGTGATGACAGTGTTTACCGAAATGTAGAGATGGGAGGCTATCTCCTTGTTGGACATTCCCTGGACAATGCAGATGATGATGTCCTTCTCGCGATCGGAGACCTTGTCGCAGCTCTCGACCCCCTTGATGATGTCCGAGATGCGGTTCATAACCCCGTCGGCCGCTATGTTCTTCTCGAGAATGCGGATGGCCGGCACGAAGAGCTGCTCTTCGACATTGCAATGGTTGCCGAGCCATTCCTCGTTGTTGTAGAGATTGAACAGGGTGTCGGTCAGCCTGTTGTTGGAGAGTCCGTCGTGCGGAAGATACTTGATGATGATGCTCTTGAGCTCCTGGAGCTTGCCGGTGGTGTCGCTGTGATGCTTCGAGAAGATTTCCACATTGTATTTAGGAGGCTGCTCTCCCCTCATGAGGGACTCCACGTAGGGAAACAATGTCTTCTCCTCATACTTCATATGCCTCTGGATATCCTGCGCATATTCGTCATAGAGATGCATTATCAGCCGGGCGATGCTGTCTTCCTGGTTGAGAGTGCCGCGCAGCTTCTCGCGGATAGAGGGGAGCTGAAAGTCCAGGAAGAACCTGTGGGAGGCACGGAGATAGCCCAGCAATGTCTCGACTGAAATCCTGTCGTCATTCTCCTTGGGAGCATATCCGTTGATGATGAAATTGACCACGGACAGGAAGGTGTAGCAATCGACATTCTGCTCCTGGCATACCTCCTCGACAGTCTTGTCCCCGAATCCCAGACGGATGCCGAAGGCACCCAGGCCCTGCAGCATTCCGTAATTGTCGCTGATGAGGTCTATCATCTTGTCCCTGGATTCATATAGTTTCAGCCGCTTCATAAGATTCGTGTCGCGTTAATGTATATCCATGCAAAGTTGCAAAAATTTTGGCATCCGGACAATCATAATAATTCGGTATCAGCGCCATGAATCTTTCCGTATGGTAACAAGAAATTGCGATGCCCCTAATGAATAATGGGCATGTCCGGCAGCGGGTCCCGGAAAAGCTAATCTCCAGTGAAAATGACCAGACGGTCATCCTCTTTCAGGAGAGTGTCCCCGGACGGTATTATATCCCGGTCATTCCGGCGTATCAGAATGATTACGCCGGATTTTCTGCATTCATTCAAACGCTTGCCTATCAATTCATTGCCCGGCAGAAGAACACTTTCCCGGAAGCATACGGAGCTATCCTCGAAAGCCCTCGAGACAATGATGACCCTGTCCCCTTCGAGAAGAACCGTCAGGCCCTTCGGGGCTATCCGGACACCATTCCTCAGCACCAGGGCGAGAAGCAGTCCCCTGGGCAGACCCAGCTCCCTCACAGTCTTGCCTTTCCAGGAACTCTTGGGCCCGATTTCCACCACGGTGAACTGAAGCTGGCTGTCATCAGCGAAGTCATTGAAAGTCTTCATCACATCTTCCCCGGAATCGGTCATCCGCAATTTGCGGGACACGAAAGGGATAAGCGAGCCCTGGAGGGAAATGGAAAGGAGGACAATGCAGAACACGATTCCGAAAATGTCATTATGCGGGCTGTACGCCCCCGAGGTGGCCATGATTGCGAAAACGATGGATGCCGCGCCCCTCAGCCCGGCGAATGAAATCAGGCATTGCTGGCGGAAGGAATATCTCCGAAGAGGCGTCAGAATAGCCCCCACGGCCAGAGGCCTTGCCGCGAGGAGAAGGAAGACAAATATTGCCAATGCCGGAAGAATTGCCCTGTGAAGCATTTCCGGACGGACAAGCAGGCCGAGCATGAAGAAGATGATGACCTGCATCAGTCCCGTGACCCCGTCGAAAAATCCCACCAGGGCCTTCTTGTTGGAGAACTCCCGGTTGCCGAGAATTATTCCGACAATGTAGGCGCTCAGGTAGCCGTTGCCCCCGACAAGATCCGGAACAGCATAGGATGCGATAGCCACGGCGAGGATGAAAAGCGAATCAAAGCCCGCTCCCTTGATGCGGAATCGCTCCAGGGCAATGCCAGCCAGCCGTGCGATACCGAAACCGCCCAGTGCGCCGAAAGCTATCTGGGCGGTTGTCATCCAGACCAGTCCCCATCCTGACATCCCCTGTCCCTGCATGTCAGCCGCCGAAAGGAAGATCGCGGTGAGCATATAGGAGCAGGGGTCATTGCTTCCGCTCTCCATTTCCAGAAGCGGAGCGGTGTTGTTCCTGAGTCCCAGCTTCTTGGACCTCAAAATCGAGAATACTGACGCAGCGTCGGTAGAACTGATTACCGAGCCCATCAGCATGCTCTCGATCCAGGACCAGCCCAATGCGAAATGGCAGAACAGCCCCGTCAGCCCCGCAGTGAGAACTACTCCCAGGGATGCCAGGAGAACCGCTTCCCCGGCAATCGGACGGGCTGATTCCCAGCGGGTTCCGAATCCTCCATAGAACATTATGAAGACCAGGGCCACTGTACAGGTCTCCCTGGCCAGTTCCCTGTCCTCGAAGTCGAGGGGGATGATGCCGTTGTTCGCGAACAATATTCCGAGGACAATGAATGCCAGCAATGTCGGCACGCCAATTCTCGATGAAATGTTGTTCAGCCAGACGCAGATGAGAATGACTGCGGAGATCAGGATGAGGAAAAATGTTGTCATATACTTACTGTCGGCATTTCCGTCCCGCGAAACTCATCTTATTCAGGAGCAATGCTGCCCTGCTCTCTTCCAGACTTGCGAGTTCGCCGGACGCTACATAGTTATAATTCTCAAAATCATATAGTTGCACATATGCGATGCCCTCTTCGAGATTATGGTACATCTCGATTCTCACCACCGGTCCGGTGCCGGTTCTCACTATTTCCAGATTGTCGGAAAGGCCTGAAATGAAGTCGAGAAGGGACTGGCGGCATTTCTTGTCCGCCTCGGCGCAGGACTTCCTGAGAACCACCTTTGTCACAGGGTCCCTGTAGCCGGATTTATAGAAAACAATGGATATGATTCCTGCAATGAGCAGGGCGATGCCGAGGCCGCCGTTCAGGAAATAAAGGCCGGCACCCAGGCCGAGAATAATTATTGATATAGTCAAATCCTTGACTGTATGCACTTTATCGAAATTGTATGTCATAATTCAATTATCAGAAAAACGGAATAGATAATGTAACAGGTGAGCAGCAATACGCCCTGAGCCCGCCTTCCGCGCATTACGAAGATCAGCAGTGCGCTGGCTGCCAATGCGATGGCATCCACGGCACTGACATTGGCGAAGGAAAGCGGAGTTATCAGGGAGGAGCAGCCCAGGATGAGGAGGAGATTGAAGACATTGGAGCCGATTATATTGCCCAATGCCATCTCTCCCCTGCCCTTGACCGCCGCCGCGATATTGGTGACAAGCTCAGGCAGGGATGTGCCCGCAGCCAGAATGGTCACCGAAATGAATTTGTCGCTTATGCCGGCCGAACGGGCGATGTTCACGGCAGAATCCACGAAGAGTTCGCCGCCTCCGATCAATGCCACAAGGCCTGGAATAATCATCACCACGGCGAACACAGTGGAAATCTCGGGCTTTTCACCGGTCTCTTCCCTGCTGTCGCCGCATGAGAGACAGTACAGAATATAGATTGCGAATACACATAGAAGAACCGCACCCTCCACGCGGGTGAGAATGCCTCCCGAGGTACCGGAAATCCGGCCTCCAAGTCCAAAGAACAGGACGAGAAGCGTAGCTCCGAGAAGGACGGGAATGTCTCTGCGGAGATTCTCCCGACTCATCTTCAGCGGTCTGACCAGAGCGGTGGCTCCAAGTATCAGGAAAACATTGAAGATATTGGAACCCAGGACATTGCCGACCGCCACATCGGCATTCTCCTGGACCGCTCCGGTAAGGCTTACGACGAGTTCCGGGAAGGATGTACCGAAACCTACGATTACAAGTCCGATGAAGAATTCGCTGAGTCCGACCTTGCGGGCAAGAGCCGAGGCTGAATCGACAAGCCAGTTCGCTCCGAATACAAGCAAGGCCAGGCCAATGACCAGAAAAATGAAGTTCATTTGCGTAAGTTTTATTCCGCATATTGCGGAAATGATTGATAATCAGAGTAGATTGCAAGTCAGCCGGAATACAGGCCTACAATCTCAGCACGCAAATGAGTCTGGAATATCTGGAACGGGAAATAGTTCCGGAAGGATTGAAGTAAAATGATGTTCTGAATGATGTAAAGGAAGCAGCCGATGAGGAAGTAAGACTGGCAGCCATACGTTCCTGAAGGGTTTTTCTGCTGCGGGATACCTGATTGCCCCCATTGCTGCAGCAGAGGCTTATGCCCGGCACGGAGATGCTCTGTGCCGGAAGGCCCAGTCCGAAGGTAGCATCCGCGCAGTTTCCCGATATGGCGGATGCTGCGGTCAGGATTTCATTTTCGCAGGAATGAGACAAGACTGTGCCGCCCTCTCTTCCTGCCAGGAAAAGGAAACCGAAAGCCAATGTAAGAATGCAAAGCAGCCGTCGCATATCGAATGCCCAGAAATAAAAAACCTGTCGTCGGACTAAGTCTGACGACAGGCAAATATAGGAATATTTTTCAGATATTACCAGTAAATGTAGACATTTCCCTGACCGGTGATATAATCCCCCTCTTCTCCAGCAAATGGATTCCAGATATTGTAATAGCCATAGAAATAGGCCTCCTTTTTCTCAGAATCCCAACCGGTATAAGATGCGTCAGCATAGAAATAGAAGCTGGTGATGCACCAGTAGTCAGCTTTGCCGTTCTGCCAAGGATAGAGCAGATTCGAGCCTGTGAGATTCAGATAGCCGGATGTGTCAGGTGCAGTTGCAGAAACCAAATTGCCACCTGCGTCAGTAAACACAACTGAGAATGTTGAGCCGGAAATGAATAGTATCAGACCGGCAATAAAAGGCAGAACGGCTTTTACGTTCGTTCAAAAGTTCGTTCAAAAAAAGGGAAAGCTTAGCACATCGCACCGCTACAACCTCCTGCCCTTGCTGCCTTCCGGCCCTGGGGGAATTCAGAGGGAGCTGGTCGTGTACGACTTTCCCGATGCAAATATAGTTCTTTTCGGCAAACTGACAAAATTATTTGTCAAGATTGTCAAATATGAAGGGCAGAATATCATCTACCCTGCTGAATTTCAATATTTTACTGGAGCTGATAAGCAATACGCTCAGATCCGCGCCTGCAATATGCTGATATTCAGCCATAACCTGCCTGCAGGCACCGCAGGGTGAGGTGATTCCGTCGCAGATCGAGCCGTTCTGGGAACCGACGATGGCAATGCTCCTCATCGGAACGCCCGGATGGGTGGCATTGGCCGCGAACATTGCAGTACGCTCGGCGCAGAGACCGGAGGGGGATGCGGCATTCTCCTGATTGGAACCTATCACGATGTTTCCATCTGCAAGTCTCACCGCAGCGCCGACATTGAAATTGGAATAAGGGGCGTAGGAGCCTGAGAGAGCAGCGATTGCGGCCTCGCAGAGTTCTCTGTCGCAGGTCTCGAGCTCGGTCATCGAACCGTATTCCGCATATCTTGTCACTATTGTCTTTTCTACCATATCAATTGCTTATGTGGTCTTCAAATATAATGTTTTTCCGCTGAATATTCCTAACTTTGCGGCAAAATGTTGGTAAAATGAAGATTTGCGTAGGCTTATCAGGCGGAGTGGATTCAAGTGTCGCCGCCTTGCTCCTGAAGCGGGCCGGCCATGACGTGTTCGCCATGTTCATGCAGAACTGGCACGACACGGAGGGCACATTGCACGGTGACTGTGAATGGGAGGAGGACAGGTTCGTGGCCGAAATGGTCGCGAGGAAAATCGGCATCCCGTTCTATTTCATTGACTTGAGCAAGGAGTACAGGAAGCGGGTGGTGGACTATATGTTCGATGAATACGCTAGAGGCAGAACCCCCAACCCGGATGTCCTGTGCAACAGGGAAATCAAGTTCGCAGCCTTTCTCGAGGCGGCGGAAAGGCTTGGAGCCGATATGGTGGCGACCGGCCACTATTGCCGTAAGGAAGTGGCAAAAGATACTGAGGGCCAGGACATTACTGTCAATGGAAAGCCTGTTTACAGGATACTGGCAGGCTCGGATCCGAACAAGGACCAGAGCTATTTCCTCTGCCAGCTGACCCAGGACCAGCTCTCCAGGGCAATGTTCCCTATCGGGGATATCTGCAAGCCGGAAGTGAGGAGGCTTGCCGCAGAAGCCGACCTTCCGTCTGCAGAAAAGAAGGACTCCCAGGGAATATGCTTCGTCGGCAAGGTGGATCTGCCGGTATTTCTCCAGCAGAAACTCAAGTCGGTGGAAGGGGACGTGGTGGAGGTGTATGATGCCTACTATGCTGACAATGAGCAGTATAACTTTATGCGGAAGACCATTTCCTCAATCCTGGCGGACGACTGGATAGGGGAAGTGTCGATGGTTTCCGACTATATTTCCGATGACAAGTCCGAGAAGGCTGCAGCCGGGGAATATGAGGGCGGCTGCCGTTATGAGAGCATCTACAACATGGAGAAAGTCGCGGCTCTCCCGGATGAGATTCTGGAAAGACTGTCCCGGCCTGTCACCTACGGGGATATCAGGTTCGAGACTGAGACTTACCGCTCAGGAAAGAGACATATCCGCAAAACCCGTTATAAGCCAAATCCTTACGGTGCCATAATCGGCCGTCATGAAGGGGCTCAGTTCTACACTGTAGGGCAGAGAAAGGGGCTGAACATCGGAGGACACAAGGATTCAATCTTCGTCATTTCCACTGACATTGAGAAAAATGTCATATATGTCGGGGAAGGCCATCAGCACAAGGGCCTTTCCAGGAGCTGTCTCCGCATAGCCCCTGACGAAATACATTGGATTCGTGAGGATCTGCGGATGAAGGTCGGAGAAATCCGGCGCTACCGGGTGAGAATCCGCTACCGCCAGCCGCTTCAGGATGCCGTCCTCGTGATGCGCGACAATGGGCTCTTCGTCATTTTCGAGGAGCCGCAGCGCGGGATCACGCCCGGCCAGTTCGCCGTCTGGTACGACAGGGACGAGATGATCGGCTCGGGAGTCATCTGATGTATTTCAAGAACCTTACCTTGCGGCAGACTGGCCGGCAAGATAGCCGGTAGAGAATGCAATCTGGAGATTGTAACCTCCCGTGTCCGCATCCAGATCAAGGAGCTCCCCACAGAGATACAGTCCCTTTATCTTCCTGGATTCCAATGTCTTAGGAACAACCTCGTCGCAGGACACGCCGCCTGCGGTAATCACGCATCTCTCATAGCCGACGTATCCCTGGATGTCGAACTTCCAGCTGGTAACAGCATCTATCAATGCATTGAGCTTCAGCACTTCCCTTCCCTTCGTGGTCCCGATTACGGAAGAATTGCACTTCAGGAAGGCCTGGGTGAGCTCCCAAGGCATGAGCTTGCCGAGAAGGACCCTGACCACGTGGCGGATCGGGCGTTTGTTGCTTCTAGGGTCATTGCGCACCTCTTCCCAGAGTTTCTCCACCCTCGGGCGGAATTCCTCCATCGGCACACCGGGTTTGAGATTGACAATGACAGAGACCTTGCCTCCATTGACAATGGCCTTGACGGCATTGCGGCTTATGTTGAAGCCGGCAGGACCCTCGATTCCCCCGTCCGTGAAATCCAGGTCGCCCTCCATCTCCTGAACCATGTTCCCATTCACCAACAGGCTGACTCCCACATTCTTAAGCTGTATTCCGCAGAGGAGTTTCCCGGTCTCGGACAATGATGATGACCTGTCGATATGGCCCCTTCCGGCAGCCGGACCTCTGGAGAAGGCCTGTCTTCCGGCAGAAACTGCATTGCCTCCGTATAGTGCAGCTGCAACCCTCTGCGCCGTGGTCTCCCCCGCATTCTTGTAGCCCCTCGGTACCAATGCTGTCAATGACGGGAATCTCGGTTTCAATTCCAGTCCGAGGCTTTCCGCAAACCTGTAGCCATCCCCGGTTGAGCCTGTGGCAGGGTAAGAAAGGCCTCCGGTAGCAAGAATGAGTCTGGAGCAGGTCAATGTGTCCCCGTCCGCAAGGCTTACGCTGAAAATCCGCTCCCCATATTCCTCTTCTACGGCAATGCCTGCAACCTCGGCCCCGGTCCGTATTCTGGCGCCCCGCCTGTTTGCGGCATTGACCAGAGTATCAACGACATCCATTGATTTGTGCGACTCCGGGAAGGCCCTGTCTCCCCTCTCCACGACGGCAGGCATTCCCTCATTCTCAAAGAAATCAATGAGGCCCTGCGGGGTGAGGTTCTGGAACGAGGCGCGGAGCACATTGGAATTGGCCCTGACGTGAGGGGCGAAGGCTCCCCAATCCTTGAGATTGGTGAAATTGCATCTTCCCTTGCCTGTAATGACGATTTTCCTGCCCGGTCTCGGCATCTTCTCCAGCACCAGCACGGATAATGCAGGATTGGTCGTCCCGGCCCCGATTGCTGCCATAAGGCCGGCGGCACCGCCTCCTATGATAATAATGTCGTAATGCATATCGAAATGATTGATCAAGCACGGCATCCCGCGGCTTGAATGGTTACGCCTGCAAATTTCCGAAAAAATTAGGGACTTTTCAAAAAAAGTGACTATATTTGCATTCTCGAAAAACACGAGCAAGACTCCTTGCTCATCAAAGCCACTTTAGCTCAGTCGGTAGAGCAGCTCATTCGTAATGAGCAGGTCGAGGGTTCGAGCCCCTTGAGTGGCTCAGAACAGAGGCCTTGCGGTCTCTGTTTTTTCTATCAATCCTTAAATGGCAGAAATACAGGCAGCACGAACACCATTGCCAACACAGAGAAGAGCATCCCCGATATAGTTCCTGCGGCAAAATCAAACCAGAACACCTCAGAAGGCCCGTCGGTCAGGAACGGAATCAGACCCAGAACAAGCCCCAGCCTCCGGTTTGTCATATCAGAGGTTCGACTCCCTCACCGACCGGGAGCTTCATCCTTGGGCACAGCCCGCTCGTACGCCAGCAGCCGCGCATCCTCGGATGCACTCATTTTCTCGTCATATTCAAGATCCCATTTCCGGTAATATTCCATTTTCGGGTCTTCAAAAAGTGTCATCTGGACAATGTCCTCCTGCGTGAAGCCGGACAAGCCGATACCCACCTGGCGGATTGGAGAAGAGCCGTCCCAGACTTGTGAGAGCAGGGAACGTACAATGTTCAGAATCTCTGCCGTGATATCTGTAGGCCTGGATGTGCGGCATTGTTTCTGGGCCACGGAGAAGTCCTTGTGCTTTATGAACATTGACACGCAGGAAGCCTGGAAACCGGAGCGGCGAAGACGGTGAGCCACGATGCAGGCAACATGGAAGAGAGCCTTGTCGAGTTCAGCAGGATTGACGATATCCTTCTCGAAGGTCCTCTCGGCACTGATGCTCTTGGCCTGCTGCACATCTGTCTCGACCGGGGAATCGTCCCGTCCGTTGGCATTGTCATGCATCTGGATAGCGAACTTCTTCCCAACGATTCCTGTCAGCAGTTCCGGCCGTGTAGATGCCAGCTGCCCTATTGTCCTGATTCCGTACGAGTTCAGCCGCAACGCTGTCTTCTTTCCGACCCAGAGCAGATCGCCCACGTCCAACGGCCACATCTTCGCCGTCACTTCCTCAGTCCAGAGCGTATGGACCTTGTCAGGCTTCTCGAAGTCAGAGGCCATCTTCGCAAGCAGCTTGTTGGAACCGACTCCGACATTGACCGTGAATCCCAGCTCCGCATGGATCCTGTCCTTCAATTCCACCGCCACAGCCACCGGGTCCTTGCCATAAAGGCGGAGACTCATATCGATGAAGCATTCATCTATGGAGAACTTTTCCAGCACCGGGGAGTAACTCCTGCATATATCCATAAATGAGTCCGAGCACTGCCTGTACCAGGCCCAGTCTCCCCTCACGATTCTTAGATTCGGGCAGGTGCGCAGAGCCATTGTCACCGGCTGGGCGGTCTTTATTCCCATTTTTTTGGCCGGAATGGATGCGGCGGTCACAATGCTCCTCCTGTCGGAAGGGTCGCCGGACACTACCGACGGGACAAGACGTATGTCCTCGTCGCCCTCCTCAAGCAGCTTCACAGCCGCCCAGCTGAGGAAGGCGGAGTTCACATCGATATGGAATATCACCCGTCGCATATGTCAATTGTAAAGATACGCAAATTTAATGGACTATCCACAATTCGTGCAGAACCTTCCTTGATATGGACCTTCCATGATATCAGCCCTCAGCGTGGAAGGTCCAGGCTCTGGACACCAAATCCTGGTCTTCTTAATGAAATTTTTGATTAACGTATTACATTTTTCAAAATAATCGTTATATTTGCGTTCAGAAGGCTGAATGAGGCGGGCTAAGGAAGTCCAGGTTGTTTTCAAGGATTGCCAGACAAGGGCTGCCAAGATAAGGATGCGACAGAAAAGGACCGGCACTGCAGAAGGGCAATGGAGAAGGAGAAGAGGAAGAGGAAGAGGAAGATGGAGATGAAGACGGAGATGAAGGAGAATGACAATGGCAAAGGGCACTGTAGAAGGACAACGGAGAAAGAGAAAGAGAAGGACAATGGAAAAGGACAATGACAAAAAACGCGGAGGACGGCGCCCCGGAGCAGGACGGCCGAGGGGTGACAGCAGGATGATTTCGTTCCGGGCTCCTGGACGGCTGGCGGAGCAGTTGGACAGCATCGGGAACAGAACCGAGTTCATCAGGAATGCGCTCGAGAAGGCAGTACGGAAAAGCGAAGCGGCAGCAGCCCTGAACATAATCCCGGCAGAGAAGACCAGATCATTCTCCCTGCCATATTTCGACATCCGGGTCGTGGCGGGGTTCCCGGTGCCGCTGGACAACGACGAGAGGTCCCGGGACATTGACATCCTGACGATGCTTTGCCCGCATCCGGAGGCGTCGTACCTGATAAGAGTGAGCGGAAATTCAATGATTGACGCAGGCCTTCTGGACGGAGACATTGTCATCGTGGACAAGAGCAACCGCAATCCGTCGCCACACGAAATCGCGATGTGCGAGCTCAACGGCGAATACACCCTCAAGCATTTCGTTCCGGAAGACGGGCAGGGCTGGCTCGTCCCCGCAAATCCGGACTATCCCCGCATACCTGTCACCCGGGATGACGATTTCAGCGTCTGGGGCACAGTGACCTACATAATCCACAAGGCACGGGAACAATGATTGCCCTGGCTGACTGCAACACCTTCTTCGCATCGGTGGAGAGGGTCTTCCACGCCGGTCTGAGAGGCAAGCCGGTGTGCGTGCTGTCCAGCAACGACGGCAACATCGTCGCCCTTACCGCCGAAGCCAAGGCCCTCGGCATAAGGCGCGGAGCCCCGTTCTTCCAGGTGAAGGATGTCATCGAGAAGAACAATGTAGCGGTATTCTCCGGCAACATAATGCTTTACGAAGCAATGTCGAAGCGGGTCCAGAGCATAATGCGCAAGACCGTGGAACGTACCGAAAACTACTCCATTGACGAGCAGTTCCTATATCTCGACGGATACGAAAACAACTACGACCTCGTGAAACTCATGCGCGGAATGGTACGGCAGATTGCCCTCTGGACCGACATTCCCGTAAGCGTCGGCATAGCCCGCACCAAGACATTGGCCAAGGTGGCAAGCAAGTTCGCCAAGAAATACAGGGGATACGAGAGCGTCTGCATGATAGATACCGAGGAGAAGAGGCGCAAGGCATTGTCAATGTTCGAACTGGCCGACATCTGGGGCATCGGGCCACGGAGTTTTGCAAAGCTTCAGGCCCTCGGCATCACCACTCCCCTGCAGTTTGCCGACAAGCCCGGAGACTGGATTCTCAGGCAATTCCACAAGCCGGGATACCAGACCTGGCTGGAACTGAACGGACATCCCTGCATTGACACTTCCGAAATAATCCGCCGTCGGACCATATCCACCAGCCGCAGTTTCGGGAAAATGATATCCGACGCAGAGCAGCTCAGGGCCTCGGTCGCAACCTTCGCAGCCAGCTGCTGCAACACTCTGAGGGCTCAGGAATCGGCCGCCGGCAGCGTATCCGTATTCGCCTGCAGCAACAGATTCCGGGAAGACCTGCAGCAATACAGCAACATCGCCACAATGCGGCTGGACTCCCCTTCGTCAGACACCCTGGAAATCACCGAAGCCGCCATCAGGCTGGCCGACCGCATTTACCGTCCCGGAATACAGTTCAAGAAATCGGGAGTCATCCTCTCCGACATCATTCCCGGACTCACCCACCACATCCTCTTCGACCCCATTCCCAAACGGGATGAACGGGCGGAGCTCTCCACCGCCATTGACCGGATGAACCGCAAATACGGATTGAAAGCCGTGGGCCTCGCCGTGGCAGGATACGGAAATGCGGACTGGAAGAACAGAAAGGAGCACCTGACCCCGAACTACCTCACCGACATTGACCAGATAATGACGGTAGATATCAGCCAGAAGGCTCGAAAAGCGCCTTAAATCCCACAGAACAAGGCCCATTCAAATCCACTTTAATTATTTGAATTAAATGTTTTAACACGTTATTTTACAGAGAATTACACAAATTAACATCCTCTTTCTTTCCACTTAAGGCACCACTTCCCGAAAAACAGAAACCGATTATTTCTAATTTTGTATTAACCGCGAGCGGATTCGGATTTTTCCGATACCGGCGGGAAAAGGAACTTTAACTAATAATCAACCGTATGAGAAAATATCTGACTATGGTTCTGCTGCTGACTGCAGGCATCAGCGCATTCGCACAGCAGCACTCATTGAAAGGTACAGTGATCGACTCTCAGGGTTACCCGGTTCCGGGCCTCACCGTCATGGAGACAGGCACGGCAAACGGAGCAGTCACTGATGCCGACGGAAACTACTTCATCAATCTTACTTCTCCGCAGGCTACTGTGGAATTCGATGCCCTGGGCTACAAGAAGGTCACGGAAAAGGTAAACGGACGCAGCACCATCAACCTCACAGTCGAGGAAGATGCCATTGCCCTTGACGCAGTCGTTGCCATCGGTTATGGTACAGCGAGGAAAAGAGACCTTACCACAGCCGTTTCGACAGTTTCCAATGAGGACATGAAACTCCGTCCGGTGACCGAGGCCTCCGGATTCATCCAGGGAAAGGTCGCAGGTGTCACCGTTCAGCAGACAAGCGGACTTCCCGGAAGCGGAATGACAGTGCGCGTCCGCGGAGCATCATCCATCGCATCCTCCAACGACCCTCTCTATGTCGTGGATGGAGTCCCTGTAGGAACAGGAAACTACGCAATCGCCTATCTCTCCCCTCAGGACATTGAATCCATGCAGATACTCAAGGATGCGTCTTCTGCGGCAATCTACGGTTCCCGTGCAGCCAACGGAGTCGTCCTCATCACCACAAAGCAGGGAAAGCGGAGCAAGGGCCCGCAAATAAGCCTGAACGCATCGGTAGGCCTTTCGAATGTCGCCAGGACATACGAGGTCCTCAACGTGGAGGAATACCGCGAACTGATGGATGAACTCGGCACGGTGACTCTCCCTGACGGGCTGAAGGATGAGACAGACTGGTTCAAGGAGACCTACAAGACAGGCATCAACCAGAACTACCAGCTTTCCGTATCCAATGCCAATGACAATATGAGGTATTATATCTCAGGCGGATATACAGACGAGAAAGGTGTGCTTCCGGTAGCCTACAACAAGAGGTTCAACATCAAGGCAAGCTTCGACTCCGACCTGTTCAAATGGATAAATGTCGGAGCCAACCTCGCATTCTCGCATTACAAGAACAACGGAATCATCTCAGGTACGGGTTCCAACCGCGCCGGTGTCGTTCTCTCCGTAATCAATACTCCGACTTACGCAAAGCCTTGGAGCGAGACCAATCCGGACTGGTACTGGACGGAATTCTACGGAGCCAATCTCACAACACCTTCCGAGAACCTCGCCCGCACGGAAAACAACTACTCCCAGACCGACAGGCTTCTCCTCACCGGCTATGCGACAATCAGGTTCCACAAGAACCTCAACTTCAAGTCCACTGTGACAATGGACCGCAGATGGACTCACGACTACTACTTCCTTGACCCTATCAAGACCTCCCACGGACGCACCCAGCACGGAGAGGCGTCATCCACAAGGGCAGACGACATGAGGATGGTGTACGACAACATCTTCACATACAACAACAGCTGGAACAATATCCACAACTTCGAGGCTATGGCCGGAACTTCAGCCACCACTTCAAGATGGGAAAACCTCAGCGGTTCCAGAAGCCACTTCTCCCCTGACTATGACAATGTGATCTTCGGGATCAACGGAGGAAACAAAGGCGGGCTCAGAGGCCAGTCCCAGGGCCTTTCAAAATGGGCGATAATGTCATATCTCGCCCGTATATCCTACAACTACGACAGCAAATACTACATAACCGCCAACTTCCGTGCCGACGGTTCGTCCAAGCTCGCTCCTGGTCACAGATGGGGACTTTTCCCTTCAGTATCCGCAGCCTGGAGAATCTCAGGGGAAGAGTTCATGAAGAACGTTTCGTGGATTGACGACCTCAAGCTCCGCGTGGGCTGGGGCCAGCAGGGAAACCAGTCCGGTCTCGACGACTATGCCTGGGTACAGATGTACGGAATCAACTACACTGACTGGACAAAGACAGAAAATGCGGACTCTACCCCGACCCTCGGAACAAAGACCAACATCGGAAACAAGGATCTCACCTGGGAGACCACCACTCAGACCAATGTCGGAATCGACTGGTCAATGTTCAGAGGCAGGCTGAATGTCACTCTTGACGGATATTACAAATACACGAAGAACCTCCTGATGAACGTTCCTCTCCCTGCCCCGAATCCTTCAATCTACAGGAATGAGGGCGAAATGTCCAACTGGGGTCTCGAGCTTGCAGTCAGTTCGGTCAACATTGACAGGAAAGACTGGAAATGGACCACTGACTTCAACATTTCCACAAACCGCAACAAACTCGAGAAGCTGACCCTCCAGCAGGTTTACTACTACACCCAGACATCCGAGGCACTCAGCGAATACGTAGTCAGGATGACTCCGGGCGAATCCCTCTCCAAGTTCTGGGGATACACAGCCGAAGGCGTTGACCCCGAGACCGGCATGATCATCTACAAGGACATGAACGGGGACGGCAAGATCAATGTTTCCGACAAGCACTACATCGGCGACGCGAATCCTTGGTTCACAGCGGGAATGACGAACACCATCAGCTGGAAAGGTCTCAGCCTCAGCTTCCTCCTCACGGCATCAGTGGGCAACGACATCTACAATGCCTCCAAGATTGAGATGATAGGTATGTACACCGGCGCCAACCAGATAAAGGATGCCGTAAGAAGATGGAGGGTTCCGGGTCAGATTACCGACATTCCAAAGGCTGGCGAACTCGACAACCTCAGGGCTTCCACAAGATGGGTGGAGGACGGTTCTTATCTGAAGTTCAAGAACATAACACTTTCATACGACATCACATGTCCGAAGCTCAGGAAAGCCAACATTTCAAGGATACAGCCTTACATCACCCTTGACAACATGGTGACCTTCACCGGATACTCGGGCTACGACCCTGAAATGAGCCAGTACACCTCCGCCACGAACACCGGAATCGACTGGGGAACATATCCTTGCGTCAAGACTGTGCTCTTCGGAGTTAATGTTGAATTCTAATGAATCTGGAAATTATGAATAGGAAATATTTATTGCTTGCATCAATTTCAATGATGGCCGCCGTTTCCTGTGACCTGGACCTCTATCCGGAAACCAGCTACAACGAGGGCAACGTGAACGTTGAGTCAGGTAGCGGTTCCGAGTCCCAGTACACGACGAGAACCGACATGGAAGGTCTCAGGAACTCAATATATGAGTCCTGGACAAAGGATATCCAGGAGAAGGGATATCTCGACTGGCTGGTTTACGGTGAATGCCGTGCGGACAACGCATACGGCGGAAACCCGAGCACCGGAGAGCTCATGGCAATAGAGGCCAACCGTCAGGACGGCGAGAACAAGAACGTCCAGCGTGACTGGGACTGGTATCTCGGCCAGGTCAGCAACTGCAACAACATCATCTTCAACATTGACAGGATCAAGGAAAGCGACCCGTCAATGACAGACCAGGAATGGAAGGAGTGGAAGTCGGAAGCCTATTGCTGGAGAGCCTGGAACCTGTTCCAGATGTCGCAGCTCTGGGGTGACATTCCGCTTGTGAACTCCATTCCTCCTGCTATCACCGCGGAGAACATAGAAGAGGTTTACCACGAGTATTACCCTGCCAGGACAGCCCGCAAGGAAGTTTATGAGAAGATGATTGAGGAACTCACATTTGCAGCCGAGAATGGACCTGCCGTGAACTCTTCAAACAAGAACATTTTCACCAGGGCATTTGCCCACGGCATGCTCGCAAGGATATATGCCGAGGAAACATGCCGTGACTGGAGCAAGGTCGCAGAGCACTGCGCAGCCGTGGAGGGAATGGGCTTCAAGCTCGTTGACGACTATGGCCAGATGTGGGCATACGATGAGAATGACGCTGTCCGCAATACTTCTGAATCCATTTTCGAAGTTACCTTCACAAGAAGCAGCGGCAACTGGGTATGGATGATGTTCCACCGCAACGCCTACAATCCTGACGACAGTTACAGCTGGATCAAGTGGATTACCCCTTCCCGCGACCTTATCGCAGCATACGAGAAGGAAGGCGATACGGAAAGAATGAACGCCTGCATCTGCGAGGACGAGGCTATTTGGTCTAACTACTATCCCGGCAACAAGTACAAGTTCATGCACAAGGTTCCGACCAATGCCTCCAGCATCATCCTTATGCGTCTCGGAGAAATTTATCTTCTTCACGCAGAGGCACTTGCAATGACAGGAGACCTCAGCGGGGCGACCGCATACGTGAACAGGATAAGAGAAAGGGCAGGA
Source organism: Bacteroidales bacterium (assembly GCA_022777585.1). Lineage (GTDB taxonomy): Bacteria > Bacteroidota > Bacteroidia > Bacteroidales > UBA932 > Cryptobacteroides. The sequence continues at coordinate 20,760 of JALFFZ010000168.1, forward strand.
CTCAAGGCCGTCTCGGTGCCATCTTCCCAGGATGCCGCCATAGACGTGATCCTCAATGAGCGCAGACTTGAACTCGCATTTGAGGGATTCCGTTTCTTCGACCTTCTCCGTCACGGATTCGAAAGGACCAAAGCCATCCACGACGGCATGCCGCAGAAGGACAGTTACTGGCAGCCAAGACTTCCTCTCACCGAGGAGACAGTTCTGATGCCGATTCCACAGACAGCACTCGACAACAACCCGAGCCTTGTCCCTAACAAAGGATATTAGAATATGAATATGAACTATATCAATATTTTGTTGGCAGCACTCCTTGCTGTGGCCTGCAATTCAAATGAGAGCAATTCTTCAGGTCCGGGCA
>JALFFZ010000015.1 GCA_022777585.1 Bacteroidales bacterium
TGGCACTGTAAGGCCTTGACGGACAGAGGAATTCGCAGGCTCCACAGCCTATGCACCTGTCTTCGAGGACTGTCGGGATGCGGAGCGAATTCTCATCATCCGGATTCTTCCTCACCATCATGATTGCACCAGCAGGACAATGTCTTGCGCAGTTGCCGCAATTTACATTGTCCCTGTTCACGACGCAGAGGTCGAGATCGACTGAAGCCGTTCCGACGTGGATTGCGGTTTTCTCCTCCGGAGTGATTTCCAGGATTGCGCCAGCCGGGCATACTTCGGAGCATTTCGTGCATTCAGGGCGGCACCAGCCATTCTCGTAGGACATTTCAGGCAGCATCAGCCTGTCGAGCGATGTGGAAGGACGAAGAACGTCATTCGGACACTGGGATACGCAGAGTTGGCATCTGGTGCAATGCTGGTGGAAATGCCTGAGGCTCACAGCTCCGAACGGCACGATCGGATTGGTCCTCTCCGGAGCCTTCTTGGCCGTGACTGCAGCATATCCGCCATCCACCTTCTTCTCCTGGGCCTCGAGGGCGATTGCAGTCGCGGCAATCACTGAGGAGGAAATGAAGGCCCGCCTGCCGGCATTGTGCTTTCCCTCTTCGGCGCTCACTTCGGCATTGTCCTGCACCGTTCCGGCTGCCTCACAGGTCTTGCTGTTCCACGCCATCCGGTATTTCAAGGCTCCGAACCTGCAGGAATCCAGGCAGTTGAAACAGTCCACGCAGCGGCTGTAGTCAATCTCATGATTGTCAATATTTATGCAGGACGCCTTGCATTTATGCTCGCAGGCGCGGCAGTTACGGCATTTGTCCGCATCAATGACAGGTCTGAGCAGTGAGAATCTCGAGAAGAAACTCAGTACGGTTCCCACCGGACAGACTGTATTGCAATATGTTCTGCCGCCAATCCAGGCCAGGACACCGACCACGAGGAGGGTCACTCCGGCAATGATGGCGGTCGGAAGGGCCGGCCGGACGAGAGATGTTGCAATGCGGCCGAATGCGCTGTATGGCGCCAGCAAGGCAGCCACTGAAGTAAGGCCTGCGACAAGGGCAATGATGAACAATACCAAAACGCTGTATCTCAGCCATTTGACTTCAGGAGACCAGCGGAACCTCGCCTTCTTGCCCTTCCTCATCGAGCTGATGTGGGAAATGCCGTCCTGCATTATTCCCAAAGGACAGATGACTGAGCAGTAGGCCCTTCCGAAAATCAATGTCAGAACAATCAGTACAATGACCACGGCCAGGTTGAGGGCCAGCAGGGCCGGCAGAAACTGGAGCTTGGCCAGCCATCCGAACCAGGAAGAAACGGTTCCGGAGCCGTCCAGAAACAGTGCGGCGCATAGAATGAAGACTATGGACGCCAGGGTGATTCTGATTTTACGTAGCATATTGCGAATGAATTAATTCAGTATTATCAATGCAATGGAAGGGTGGCTGAATGTCAGGCTTATCCTGTCAGCGGAAGCCCGGTTCAATGTCGCCTGCCAGAGGTTGTCGAAAACAACATTGTCGGTCGGCCATACGAGACCTTCTGACTTGATATTCAATGAGTTGTCCGGGCATATAATGGATACGCTCCGGCCCTCTCCCACGTCCAGCGTGCAGGAATCGGTAATGGCGAAGGCGGTGGACCAGTCCGATACAATATCCACGAAGACCGTCCTTTCGCAATTCAGCCCGCGCATCTCTCTTGCATATTCCATAAGCAGCGAAAGATTGCCGACGGTATGGTCCTCCCGCTTGCCCGTCGCTCCCAGGATGTGCACCGTGTCAACATCCGGGAAATGCTCCAGGATATAGTGGAAGGCCTTGCTCTGGTCATTGGTCTCCTGCTCGTCAATCTTGACTGCAATGTCCCTGAACCTCTCCGCCGTCTTCTTCGACAGCGAATCCATATCCCCGACCACCACATCCGGACGGCGCAGATTCCTGCCCCTGAAATGCCTCAGATACGTGTCGATAGCCCCGTCGCAGCATATCACATAGTCGGCGCTCTCCAGAAGATAGAGAGGATATTCCTTTTTCGGGAACTGCCCGTTTCCCACTATAACCGCTGTAGCCATAAAATATTCTTATTTCTTTCTGACAATGCTCAGTCCGTGTCTTACAGGCAGAATCACTGTTTCCACCCTCTCATCCCCGGCCGTAATATCATTGAATCTCACAATGCCCTGCGTTTGCCTGTCGCCTGGAACATTCTCCGCATAGACCTTCCCGTCCCATAGGACATCGTCTGCTACAATGAAGCCTCCGCTCCGGGTCAATGTCGATGCAAGTCCGTAGTAATCAGGATATTCCCTCTTATTGGCGTCAATGAACACCATATCGTAAACCTCCTTCTTCCCGGCCTCGCACTCCTGCCGGAGATATTGGACAGCGTCGCAGATATGCAGGGAGATCCTGTCCGCAACCCCGGCCCTTTCAAATCCATCCTCGATCAGATCCTGAAGCTCGTCATTGACCTCGAGACTGTCAATATGCCCTCCATCCGGAAGTCCGAGTGCCATACAGATGGTAGAATAGCCAGTGAAAGTGCCGATTTCCAGTACATTGACCGGCCTCACCATCCTTGAGAGCATATACAGGAAGCCCCCCTGTATCCTGCCGGAAAGCATCCTGGGATAATTTGTCCTTATGTTGGTCTGCCTTTCCAGCCAGTCCAGAGCATCATTCCTGAAAGAACAATGCGAGTCCAGATATTTGTCCTGAGCGGTTTCCATAACTATATCATTATCAGCCTGCTGGTGGTTCCGTGCGAGAAAATGGAGCAGGCCGCCATACGGATTTCTTCCGCTGTCACGGCTTCAATCTTCTGCACGGTTTCTTCCCGGGACTGCAGTCTGCCGTATGCAAGCAGGCTCTTTCCCATACTCAGACATTGGGCCTCTCCATTGTCGGAACTGATGGCCAGCTGGCCGAGAAGCTGTTTCTTGGCTGCGGCCAAGGCTCTGTCTGACAGATTGATAGCCTGCATTCTCACGATTTCCTTCTTCACTGCGGCCAGGCAGCGGTCCAGATTCTCCTTTTCGCAGCCGAGGCAAATCGCCATTATACCTGTGTCGGAGTATTGGGTATAGGAACTTTCAACTCCGTAAACCCATCCGTGTTTTTCCCTCAATTCTCTGTTCAGCACCGAGTTGGAAGCCGGTCCGCCCAGAATGTTGGACAGCAGGATTGCCGCCATCCTCGCCTTTTCCTCGTACAATGACGGGGCATACCCTCCGAATACGGCGTTGGCCTCGTGATTCTTCCGGACGATGGTTTCGCTGAACACATTGGACAATGTCACCTTTGCAGGAGTGACCACATTGCCCGGAGTCAATGCCGGAGAGTCAGGGAAATATTTATCAGAGAGCCTGAGAACCATTGCCTCCATCTTCTTCTCGTCAATGTCGGCGACAATGGAGAATGCCATTCTCTCAGGCCTGAATTTCTCCCCGACAAAGCGGTGCAGCTCGTCCGAAGTGATGCCCCTGACCGACTCCGGAGTGCCCAGAATCGGCATTGAAAGGGCGTGCCCCCTGAAAAGCATTTCCTCAAAGCGGTCATAGACATCGTCCGAAGGGCTGTCCTTGTAGGATTTTATCTCGTCAATAACAACGCCTCTCTCGGTTGCGATTTCATCTTCCGGGAACTTCGGGTCGGTTGCGAGTTCCATCAGCAGGGAACCCGCTTTCCTGAGGTCCTCCTTCAGCACGGTAGCGTGAAGCACGATTTCCTCCTTGGTCGTGTAGGCGTTCAGTTCACCTCCCAGCCTGTCGAGATAGGAATTGATTACCGAGGCGCTCTTTCTGCCGGTTCCCTTGAAAAGGGTATGCTCGGTGAAATGTGCGATACCGCTGCTGAAGCCGTCCTCGTACCTTGTCCCGGCGCTGATGCTGAGTGAACAGTAGGCTACGGCCGATCCGCTTCTGCGGACAGCGTATTTGATACCGCAACTTGTTGTCCCTGAAATCATTGCCCCGATTATCTGAATTTGGAAATCTCGCCTTTTGTGAAGCCGGCGCTCTCTCCCTTCAACACTTCCTTTTTCATGTAATGGAGCTCGTGCGTCCTGGAGTTGATGATCATCTTCCAGCATACTGAGCCCTTTTCGGGGAACGCCGGACTGATGAGATAGCTCACGGCAGTCCCTGCCTCACCTTCTATGAAAATGCTGTCGGCCACCTCGTCTTTCTCAATCAACGCCCCCTTCTGGCGGAGTTTCCCGGCAGTTTCAGGACTGATTGCCGGTGAGACCTCGCTCTCCGCAAAATGGACGCGGCATCCCGAAGGCATTTTCCTGACACTTGAAGAAATCGGGGAGAACCTGGAAGTCAATGACTTGGATATGTAACTCTGAAGCACGTCCATTATTCCCGGCATCATTGCGGCCTCCCTTCCGGAAGGATTGTCAGCCGAGCATAAAGGTATGCTCACCACTTCCACTAATTTGCCCGGGTCCTTTGCCCCTGAGCGTCCCTTGTACAATGTCAGGGCCATTGTGCCCGGCCGGGTCTCCGTCTTGTACTTGACCTTTGTCGGGACCAGGAAATACAGGTCTTCCCGTCCCATCATTTTCTTGAAGTCGTCAATCGTGCAGAACTCGAAAGGGGAGAGGGTCCAGGTATTCTTTACGGCCTCCCTGAAGGGTATGTCAATGAAATCATTGCCTGTGAGGGCCACCTTCATTGTCCTGACCATGAAGTCGCTGACTTTTTCCTTTTTTGTCGTTATCTGCGCCTGCGCAAATGCCGCCGTGCACAAGGCGAGCATCGTCAATGTCAATATAATCCGTCTCATACGAGCAAAGTTACGAAATTTATAGGTATATTTGTAAGAATTCTGTGCAAAAGGAATATGACGAGAAACATCATCTTTGACTTCGGGGCTGTCCTTGTTGACTGGAATCCCCATTACGTTTTCGACAACTATTTCGGGGACAGGGACAAGGCGGACCGTTTCCTCTCCGAAATCTGCAATATGGAGTGGAATTCGCAGATGGATGCCGGCAAGCCTTTCGATCAGGGGGTGGCCGAGCTTTCGGCTGTCCATCCCGAGTGGAAAAAGGAGATAGAACTCTACCGGGACCGCTGGACGGATATGATGGGGGATGCCGTACCAGGTATGTACGAGCTGGTTAAATCATTGAAAGACAGCGGGCTGAAAATATACGGACTGACCAATTGGTCAGCTGAGACATTCTACCGTATTTGTGACAATTATCCGGTATTCTCCCTCCTTGACGGCAAGGTGGTTTCCGGCGAGGAACACGTCATCAAGCCGTCTCCCGAGATTTATCGGATCCTTATTGACAGATATGGCCTTGTGCCGGAAGAGTCGGTCTTCATTGATGACAATCCAGCCAATGCCGCGGCTGCATCCGCTTTCGGCATCAAGGGTATCGTATTCACCGGGGCAGAGGCTCTGAGAGAGACTCTTGATGAATTGTTAAATGCTGATAATCATTAAGCTATGTCAGACAGTCAGCAATATATAGTGTCGGCGAGGAAGTATAGGCCAGACTCTTTCGAGGATCTCATCGGACAGGACAACATTGTCAAGACCCTGAAAAATTCCATCATCAGGGGCAAGCTCGCTCACGCCTATCTTTTCTGCGGACCCAGAGGTGTCGGCAAGACCAGTGCGGCCAGGATTTTCGCGAAGATAATCAATTGCTCCAACCCTTCGGAGGATATGGAGCCCTGCGGACAATGCGAGTCCTGCGTCTCTTTCCGCGAGGGCAGGTCATATTGCATCCACGAACTGGATGCCGCCTCCAACAACGGTGTGGACGACATCAAAGCCCTGATGGACCAGGTCCAGATACCTCCGCAGGTCGGCAGGTACAGCGTCTATATCATTGACGAGGTCCATATGCTGACCCAGGCGGCCTTCAATTCATTCCTCAAGACATTGGAGGAACCTCCGGCCCACGCCATCTTCATTCTTGCGACCACGGAGAAGCATAAGATTCTCCCGACCATCCTCTCCCGCTGCCAGACCTACGATTTCAACCGCATCAGCATTCCTGATATCGTGAAGAATCTCAGGGCGATAGCGTCGAAGGAAGATATTCACGTTGACGATGAGTCCCTGCATATAATCGCGAGGAAGGCTGACGGGGCGATGAGGGATGCGCTCACGATTTTCGACCAGACCGTGGCCTTCTGCGGCAATGACGTGAAATACGAGGACGTAATCCGCAACCTCAATGTACTCGACTATGAACATTGCTTCCATCTGACGGAGTCAATGCTGGCAAATGATTATCCCTCAGCCCTTCTTGAGTTTGACAGCGTGCTTTCGAAAGGTTTCAACGCGCTGTATTTCGTAGCTTCGCTGAGCACTCATTTCAGAAACCTGATGGTTGCGAAGACCGGGTCTCTGGATGCTCTTCTGGAACTTCCGGACTCTCTCAAGAAGAAATACAGGGAGCAGGCCGAAAAGTGTCCTCTCCAGTTCCTCTATGATGCGCTTTCCGTCACGGTTCAATGCGAAACGGGTTATAAGGAGAGTATCAATCCGAGGCTTCATATTGAGTTTGCCCTGATGAAACTCTGCTTCCTTACAGGTGGAGAGGTTTCACTCAGACCGGTTCAGGCGGCCGTCGCTGCAAAGGCTCCGGGTGCTGCAAAGGCTCCGGCCGCCGGGGATGCGAAAGTTCAGACCCCTGAGCCTGCCGGACCAGACCACGCTGATGCCTCTCCTGCGAAACCTGCTGAAGGAGAGAATGTTGCAGGTGTTGCTGAAGTGTCCAGGCCGACAAGGCGGAGAACGACCAGGTCGTCTGCAGCTGCTCTTTCATTGGGCTCCATCGGGGACAATGAGGGGCCGAAGACTGAGACCGCTCCGGAGATTCCGGACGATGCCCGGATTCCGACCGACGAGGAGATCATGGCCAAGTGGAAATGTCTTCCGGAGCAGTTCGCCTCCCGCCCGAGACTTGCCAGTACACTTGCCACGGCAAAGGTCGAAATCGTGGAGATGGACGGTTACAAGAGAGTGGACTTCTTTCTTATGAACCTCAGCCAGAAGAAATGGGTGGAGGAAAATCTTCTTCACAATATTGAGGGTATTCTCTGGAAGATGCTGAATACCAATAAATTGAGGCTTAATCCCGAAGTGATGCCGGAGGAGGCTGTTGAGAAAAAGATTTATCTTGCCGAGGACAAGGCGAAGATTGTGGCTGACGGCAATGAGGAGGTTCGCAATCTGGTCCATGATCTCGGCCTCGATGTGAAGTGACGCCCAAAGTATCAAACAAATTAACGTTACAGTATGAAACTGCATTGCGAAAATCTAGTCAAGAAATATGGTGTGAGGACCGTTGTCAAGGGGGTCTCGATGGAGGTGGAGCAGGGTGAAATCGTAGGCTTCCTCGGACCTAACGGTGCCGGCAAGACCACGAGTTTCTATATGATTACGGGCCAGATTGTCCCGAATGCCGGCCGCATTTTCCTCGACGATGAGGAGATTACCGGTCTGCCGATGTTCAAGAGGGCGCAGAAGGGTGTGGGATATCTGCCGCAGGAGGCTTCCGTATTCAGAAAGATGTCCGTCGAGGACAATATCATGTCAGTGATGGAACTTTCGGATATGACCAAGGAGGAGAGACGTGACCGTCTGGAGTCCCTTATTGACGAGTTCAATCTCTCCAAGGTCCGCAAGAGCCTTGGAATCCAGCTTTCAGGAGGAGAGAGAAGAAGATGCGAAATCGCCAGGGCACTGGCCATCGACCCGAAGTTCATCCTGCTGGACGAGCCGTTCGCCGGCGTTGACCCAATTGCTGTGGAGGATATCCAGTACATCATTGCAAAACTCAAATACAAGAATATCGGAGTCATCATCACCGACCACAATGTAGGTGAGACCCTCGCCATCATTGACCGGGCATATCTGCTTTATGAGGGTACTATTCTCCAGTCAGGAAAACCGGAGGCGCTGGCCTCCGACGAGGATGTGCGTACCAAGTATCTCGGTTCGGGCTTCGTCCTCAAGCGCTCACTGGCGGTGGAACGCGCCCGGGCGGAACATCTAGATAAAATTCGAAAAGACTGAGGCTCCGATTACGGTAAGCAGTCCGCAGACAACGATTGACAGGCTGCTCATTGCGCCTTCGACAGCGCCGATTTCCATTGCCTTGGCCGTGCCTACTGCGTGTGAGCTTGAGCCGATGGCAATGCCTTTGGCGATAGGATCTTCAATGTGGAACAGT
>JALFFZ010000035.1 GCA_022777585.1 Bacteroidales bacterium
GCTTCTATCCGGTCTGCCCTGCGTCCGACACTTATGCCATCGGCGCTCCGTACTTCCCTCAGATGCAGATCAATCTGGAGAACGGCAAGGCTATCCGGATCCTGGCGGAGAATTGCGTGGATTGCTGCAGGGAAGGCTGCAGGGAAGGTAAAAGGCTGAACTGCTATAGAGGCGAAATACGCCTCAACGGCACCAAATATAACAGTAACTTCCTGAGCCACATTACCCTGACAGAAGGCGCAACACTGCACTTCACCTTGTGTAATCCCATCCACCACCATAAACCCGAAAATCACCGTCCACGGTAAAAATCATAAGTAGTTGATAATCAATGGGCATTATCAAATAATTGAGGACGGTGATTTTGGGTTGTGCGAAAGATTAAGATCAGCCATCTGCAAGAGAGCTGAAGGTGCCGTGGATAATCTCTGAATTATCAGAACATATAGGCAATTCCTGCCTTGAGGCTGTGGTGATGGAGTTTGAGGTCATCGGCCTTGGTGCGGTTAATGAGACCGTAGTCGTAGCCGGCCTGCACTCTCAAATGCTTGCAGATATCGAGGCCGATTCCGCCTCCTATCTTGATGTCACAACGCTTGTATGTGCTGTCATCTCCCCAGAGTTCGGCTGTCTCTTTTTCAGTCGATCCCGAGTTGCCGTCAAGAGATGCTTCAATCCTGGTCACATAGTCCGCATACAGTCCGAAACTTGCTGAAGGGCCGGCAAAAACGAATATCCTTGCATTCGGTGTGATTTCATATCCATAATTGAACATCAGAGGAACGTTCAGGTAATGCTCATTGAATTGATTCTTTGATTTCACACTGACTACCGGAACTTCAGCAGACACATCTGCATTGCGTGTAAGATAGTTGTACTCGATGGAAGGAGAGAATTCGAATCCAAGACCGAGCGGAAGATTGTATCCTACACTGACATTGAATCCGTTGTACCATGTATTGTCCCCTTCTGAAAGGTTCATGCTTGTGCCTGAATAACCTGCACCGACATTTATCTGCGCAAAAGCCGAACTTGCAGCCACTACGAGAGCAGCAATGGAAATAATCATTCTTTTCATTGTCGTAATAATTTAAAGTGTTAATTTTCAATCTTTTTATAAAATTTCATATTTTCTGTTTTAATCGCAATTATTGAAATTGCAAAATAAACAGCCGTTTGGATAAGCAATATTTTCAACAGCGGAGCAATCGCCGCAAAAGATGCACCAGCACCGGCAAGGTTTATATAGGCCCTTGTACCGAATGTTGATGGGAAGATGTATGAGAACAGATTCCAGAACTTGGGAAAGCAGGCCTGCGGCCAGGAGAATCCGGTGAGGAAAAGCTCCGGCAGAGTGAGAAAGAGCAGTGCAACTATAGGAGTTTCCCTATGCCTTATCAATGTACTGAATGCCATTGAGAAGAAGACACATGCCGTGACATAGATACACAGGAAGGCAAGAGCAGTCCAGAAGTCCGTGACCATCGGTATGTCGAACAGCAAGGGCACGATGAACACGATATACATTCCTATCATCATGTAAATCAGCCAATAAACAGCACCACGACCGAAAACCAGCCTGCCTGAAGCGCCATGTATCAGGCCCTTCCTGTCCTCCCTTCTCGTACCGGCGAGCATTCCCATTCCATAGAACATCGTCTGCTGGATGACAAGCATCAAGGCTGCCGTAATAAAAAAGAAACTGAATGAGTTGCTCCGGTTGTACGGGATGTTCTGCTCAAATGACATCGGTTTGACAACTGGCGAAATTTGAGGCATTTCCTCCAGCATCACGAGATTGACCGAGGTCATCAGATTCTTGTAGTAGAAGAAACTTCCCATATCACAGTATATGCTCATCGTGGACTGCTGCCCGAGGGCAATCCTGTCTCCGAAATCGGAAGGGAAACAGATGATTCCATGGCATTTACGCTCCTGCATCAGTTTCTCGGCTTCTTCCATCGTGGCACAATATCCGCTGATGGCAACCTCTCTTGTCGCATCCACTTCACGGATGAAGCGCCGGCTCTCGGCACAATCGGCATTGTCTATCACCACCACGGGCACATCCTCCAATATGCCGTTCTTATATATGAGATTGTACAAAAGCGGATAGCCCAGGCCCGCAAGGAAGAATACCACTATCACGCCGCCATCGGTGAAGACAGCCTTGAACTCCTGCCTGAATACCCGTTTGAAATCATTCCAGAATGTTTTGAAATATCCCATAATATTAATCCCTCCTGTAATTGTGGTAAAGGAAAGCATTCTTCAACCTCGGAAGCAGAGGCAGCGGGGCAAGGAAGAAAACAAGGTAGTGAAGCACTTCCTTCCACCAGCCTGCAAATCCGGAGGCAAAAATCGTCTCCTGTACGTAAAAATTATAATATGGTCTCAGAGGAAACATATTGGCCATGCCTCGGAAGAATTCCGGCATCTGCTCCAACGGCACGGTAAAGCCGGAAAGCGAGAAAGCAAGGATGCCGAGGAAGGCACTGATGCACACAGCCAGGCGGCACACCGGAAGCAATGCCACAATGCACACGGCAAAAGCCTCGCTCGCGAGAACCATCAGCACGATGTTCAGAATCATGGCCCATATAGACCCATCCAGAGGGAATCCCATCGGTCCGTAGAGCACCAGCACAAGTGTGCATCCAAGTACAGAGAACATAATTGAATACGGTATAAGTTTGATTGTCAATGCCTTGACTATTGAGCCTGAAGACATCTCCAATAATTTTTCCGAAGTTCCGTATTTGATTTCTGTTCCCAAAGAGTAGGCTACGATGATGATGGTCAGCAGCTCGAGAAGTCCGGGGAGCAGGATGTTGGAAAGATAGGCATTGTAGTCGGTGGTCGGATTCCCGATCTGGTGGACATCTATGACTATCGGCTGTATCTTCGCCATTATTGCATCCTCGGCCATCCCCATTGCCCTCATTGTCTCCCTCTGCACTGCACCCACGCTCAGGTTGAACATGGTTAGAATGTTTTTATAGCTCATCATTCCTCCCACATAGTACATCGTGTTCAAGTAGAACGACGCCGTAGGTTTCCTGCCTGCAAGAACGTCGGAGTACATATTCTCCGGAAGCACGCAGATTGCAGTCACCTTACCCGTCTGCATTGCTTCCCTCGCAAGGCTGTAGTCATCGTAGCGGATGACTTTTCCAAGTTCGGTGGCATCAAGTTGCCTGATGAAGTTCCTTGTGAGTGAGGAATTGTCATTGTCCACCACTGCAATCGGAAGCTCCTGCACGGCACCTTTTCCGAAAAATGTCAGGAAGAACAGGCTGCAGAAAAGCATGGCCCCGAGAGGTGCGAGCACATATACAGGTCTGAGTTTCCACAGTCCGAGTTCCCTTTTCAATATATCTTTCATTTAACTATCACTGTCATTCCCGGGAGCAAACCTTCAGCCGAAGCCTCTGGCACTGCCCTCACTTCAAATGTCCTAGCATCATAAGATCCTGTTTCCCTGGTAGCACGCCAGGTGGCAAATGATTCCCTTGCAGCCATATAGGTCACTTTGGCATCGAGTTTCATTCCGTCCAGGGCAGGGACCGACAGGCTTATCACGTCACCACGTTTGATTCCATGGAGATTGTCTTCGCGGATATTGAAAGTAAACCACATATCATTCATATCGGTAATGCTCATAATGGGGGCTCCCTGTCCCACGAGTTCTCCGACTTTCGGATATATCGCCGATACGATTCCGTCACATGGTGCTGTCAGATAGAGCTCTGAAAGATAACCCTGAACCTCCATCAATGCTCCTTCCGCCTGGTTAACAACCGCAGCAGCTGCAGCCTTGTCCTCGGCCCGGGCCCCGGCAAGAGCCATGTCATACTGGCTTTTGGCAGCCTTGGCCTGCGATACAGATGCGTCATATTTCGCCTTAACCTCATCATATTTCTGAGCTGTGACGACTTTCTGGTCATAAAGCCTCTGGATGCGGTCGAAAGACTTTCGCATCACTTCCTCCTGCACGAGGGCAGCCTGCCACATCTGGTATGCTCCTTCAATCATCTCCTTCTGCGCTCCATTCTTCGCCTTGGTGCTCTGGGCAACTGCAGCAGCCTTAAGGGCATTTACCTGAGCAAGTTTCGCGCGGACTTCAGGTGAATCAATGAAAACCACAGTATCTCCCTTATGTACATAATCACCTTCCCTGACATACAATTCCTCTATTCTTCCGGGAACCTTTCCCGAGACGCGGTACTCACTTGCTTCCGCCTCCCCCTGCACGGTTGCGGGTTTTGGCTTTGACACAAAATATCCGGCTACGCCGATGACTGCAATGATTACTATCAGGCCTATGATTCCAGCGGCCAGACTGCTTCTTTTCTTTTCCATTTTCCTATGATTTATTATTTCTTTATATTTCCTTGTGCTTTCTGCAGATTGGCTGATGCCATCTGCAATGCAATACCCGACTCGATGTATTCGGAATGGGCCTTCAGCCAGGCTGTCTGTGCCGACATTGCCGTGTTGGCATCCACCACTCCTTCTTCAAAGCCCACCATTGCCGTCCTGAGGTTTTCCTCGGCACTTTCCATATTGGATTGAGCCATCAGGAGACTTTCAAGAGCTTCGCTCTGCTCATTGCGGTATTTTGCGACTTCAAGACAAATCATTTCCTTTGCATCTTCGAGTTTGCTTCTGTAAAGGCTGGCTTCCGCCTTGGCCTTTCTGGTCTTGAAGGCCGCCTCATATCCGTGGAATATCGGAATGCTCACCATCACCCCGCAGGAGAACCTGCCCCCGAAGCTGTTCCTGAATCCGTTGTTCAGGTTGGGATTGGTAACGAGATAATTGGCCGTGACAGCTATGGTCGGGAGCATGTCGGCGCGGGCGACCTTGACTTTGTTGTCATAGATTTCGACGGCTGTATTAAGGCTTCTGATTTCAGGACGGTCTGCCCAGACCTGCTCCATCGGCTTGGATTCCAGCATCTGCGGCACAGGGACCTGCTCTTCCCCCTCATCCGCAAGGATAACGGCACTATCCAGAGGAAGGCCTATCTGCTTGCAGATCAGCATCTTGGCAAGGGAAAGACCATTATTGGCCTTCAGAAGCATTCCGTTGGCTTCATTTGCCTTCACCTTTACGGAAAGCAGGTCTGACTCCGTGGCAACTCCTTCTGCAACGAGTGAATTCACATCCCTTGTCATCTTTTCAAGCAGTGCAGCATAGCTCTCCGCCAAGTCTCTTTTTGCTGCTATCGCAACAATCTGCCAGTAAGACTGGTCAACCGAAATTATGACATCCTGGTATTTGGTGTCATATTTCTCTTTGGCCAGCTGCTCGGCAAGGGCTGCAATCCTGTTTGCGGCTATCACCTTGCCACCGGCAAAAATCGGCTGTGTCACGCTTACCGCCCCTACATAGACATTATGGATATCAAGATGAAGGGCTTCATCAAGCTGGCTGCCGATATTGTTGATTGCACCCGAGACGTCTGTCTGTGAAAGTGCTCCGAGAACTGTCTGCCACATCGGGCTTTTCAAATATTCCTGAGCTGTGGCAGGATTGGACATGATGGCCTGGGTCAGTTCGTTCATCTTACCGGAGATTTGTCCCTGAATAAGCGTACCGCCGTTCCTGAGCAATTCTGATGTCTCATCTCCTATCAGGTTGATGTCCTGATTGTTGTAAAGGTAGGCCGCCCTGGCACTCACCTTCGGGAAATAATTGGCCCTGGCAATGCCTCTGTCATTAGAGGCAATTTCGATTTCGATTGCACTCTGGCCGAGTTCCCTGTTGCAATTTACCGCCATCTGCCTGCAATCCTCAAGGGTAAGCCTCTGCTGTGCCTGAAGGATGCAAGGGACAAGCGCTGCAATTGTAATCAATACTCTTCTTTTCATTTTAAATTTCATTTGTTTGGCACGACCATGGCACAACTTTCGGCCCTGAATTTTACTTATGGATATTCATTCTTCCTTAACTGTTATTCAGATTTCTTTTTTAGGGAAAACTGGATAATTCAAATGGAAATATTGCCTATTTTTGCCAAAACAAATGAATGACAATATGACAGAACCATATTATGAGATTGACATAGCTCAATTGGCACAAATGACAGGTCTGGCAGACGTGACTGACATGTCTAAGGAATTCATCATTACCCTTATCAGCGGCAAGGAGGCACTATCGCTGCTCCAATATCCCGTCCGTCTGAATGCCTATGCTGCGATATATTGTACCCAGGGCCATTTTGACATAGACATAAATGTCACCACATACAGGGTACGTAAGGACACGATGCTGCTTTACGCCCCGGGAAGCACCATGCAGATAAAGGAAAGCGAGATGGAGAATCTTCTTATGAGCGAGGCTGTGCTGGTGGCTTCAACCAAAGAATTCCTGAAAGAAGGAGGCATCAATTTCAATGGACTGTTTGAGAGGAGTGTCAAACTGATGAACAACCCGTGCATCAAGATAGATGAAGACGGGAAAAGGATATTGGCGGACTATTACAGATTGGTAACCGACTTATATAAGAGTTGTCTCGACGGGGCTGAGAATGCAATCTGTTCCATCGGAACGTCGCTGATGTGCCTGCTTGGGAATATATGGAAGGGAGAAATGTCCAGGCAGCTTGTGTCCAGTCCATTCCAAAACCGGACACAGGCCAAGTATGAAGAGTTCCTCGCCCTTGTGTCAGAGAATTTCATGAATGAGAAGGGTGTGGCATTCTATGCCGAACAGATGTGCCTGACTCCCAAATACCTCACAACCCTTGTAAAAAATGTGAGTGGAAGGACTGCCACGGAATGGATAGACGCCTTCATCGTGCTCGAAGCGAAGAATCTCCTGAAATATTCCGACCTGACAGTCAAGGAGATAGGCTACCGTCTCAATTTCCAGTCAATCCCGTCATTCCACAAATTCTTCAAGACCCAGACCGGAATGACACCCAACGAATACCGGGCCGGATAACCTCTTGTGCTGTGCACGAATTTCGTCTGCTGCCGGCTGCAAAAAATTCTGGCTCAATACGAAAATAGAACCACGCAAGTTATTGATACTCAATTAGCTATATGTACACCAGGTATACAGCCTTCTGCAATTAAGCAGAGGGCTTTTTGTTGATAATCAATTGCTTATCATTCTCTCTCCACCTCGTGTCATTACAGAAATAGTCAAACAAGCGAGAGATTGTAAACCGAATCAGTCATCGTGTAAAAAGAAACAGTTAAACCTCCCCCAAAAGTGTCAACCTCTATCAGTGAAGGTCAAGCAGTAGAAAATTTATACCGATTTGCGATTTGCAAATCGCGAATTCAAACTCAAATATTATCGAAAACTATGAAAAAGTCACTCCAATTTTGATTTTTTCATAGTTTTTGATTAATTTTGGTCTCAGATAATATATTTTGCGATGAAAAGGAAAATCACAGAACAACTAGTTGCCTGGAAAAACAGACCTGGTCACAAACCTCTCATCCTTCAAGGAGCAAGACAGGTAGGAAAATCATACATTCTCGAAAAATTCGGAGAAGAACAC
>JALFFZ010000080.1 GCA_022777585.1 Bacteroidales bacterium
ACAATTGAAGAAATCCGGGAACGCCTCTTTCCCTTCATTGAGAAACTTCAGGGTGCACATCCCGGCAAACCGCTGATTTTCCAGCACACCATTTACAGGGAGAGACGGAACTTCGACCTTGCCACGGAAAAGAATGAGAGCGAGAGAATGGGAGTTGTGGATGAATTGATGGCAGAGGCGGTCAAGAGATACAAGGATGTATATTATGTCACAACTACCAATGCCACAAGTCCGAAACACGATACAAGTGTTGACGGAACTCATCCCGGCGACCACGGCTACTCACTCTGGGCAGAGTCAATTCAGAAGCCGATATTGAAGATTCTCAGGAAATATGGGATTCGATAACGAGAAAAAGCACGCTTCGGCGTGCTTTTTCTCTGCTCCTTGCCGGAGGGGCCCTTGCAATCTACGGAAGCCCACAAAAGCCGATGGCTTTTGTATTGGCTTTGTGTATGCCGAGGCTTACGGAAGCGAGCTTCCGACGCTCCGGCATACACAAAGCCCACGTGAGCGTCGCTCACGTGGGCTTCCTTGTTGCGGAGAGGACGAGATTCGAACTCGTGATACGCGTATTTGCGTATGACGGTTTAGCAAACCGTTGGTTTCAGCCACTCACCCACCTCTCCGGAACCTTATTCCGGCGGGAGATTGTACCGATCCGCCTTGATTAGGACTGCAAATATAAAACGAATTTTCAAGAAACGCAAAAAATGATAGGAAAATAAGCAATCCGCCGCAATTGGACATCCATCCTTTGTCAGCTGACATGTAAAAAACAGGCCTGACAGGATTGAGACAGGGAACAATTTTTGCAGCGAAAGGCGGGCCGAAAATTATCAGAACGAACTATAATAATTTATATGAAAGGCATCATCCCCGCCATAATACTTGCCGCAGTCATTCCGCTCAGGATGGCTGCGGGCCAGCATTTACCCAGTCACCAAATGACACCGGCCCGGGCAACATCCCCACAGGATACGACCGGCATTTACGGGGAAAGGAAAGACAGCCTGGAGGCCACGGTCTTCACATCAAGGCAGGATGGTAACTATCTTGCGCGCGGAAAAGAACTCAGGACTGAGGTAATATCCTCGGCCGGGCTGCGGAAGATGGCCTGCTGCAATCTTGCGGAGAGTTTCGAGAATTCGGCCAGCGTCACTGTCGGATATTCAGATGCGGTCACCGGAGCCAGACAGATCAGGCTGCTCGGGCTCAGCGGAGTCTATACCCAGATGCTGGACGAGAACAGACCGGCAATGCGGGGTATCGCGGCACCATTCGGATTGTCCTATGTCCCGGGCCAATGGCTTGAGAGCATTCAGGTCGCAAAAGGCCTGTCCACCGTTGTCAACGGAGTGGAATCCATTACAGGTCAAATCAATACGGAATATCGCAAGCCTACGGACGAGAAGCCGCTCTTCGTGAACCTGTCCACCATGAACGACACGAAGACGGAATTCAACATTGCATCATCCCTCCAGATGGGCGAGAGCTGGAGCACCGTCATTCTCGGCCACGTATCGGGCAATTTCAAGACCTTCGACCACAACCACGACGGCTTCAGGGACGACCCCGGGATGCTTCAGGTCAATGTCGCCAACCGCTGGCTCTACTATGGCCCGACAGGCGTCCAGGTACGTTTCGGACTGCGCGCACTCCAGGATATGAGGAAGGGCGGACAGGAAGGCTATGACCGCAGCACTTATACATTGTCACCTGAGTCCCCCTGGGGCTCCGACATCCTGAACCGCTCGGTAAACGCCTACGTCAAGGCCGGCATTCCGCTAAGCGAGGACAATTCCCGCAACATCGCATTCGTCGCGGACTACACCCTCACCGACATGGACATGTGGTCAGGCGCCTCAAAATATATGGGCACGCAGAATTCCGGATTCTTCAATGTGCTGCTGCAGAATGAGTTCAATGATGCCCACAAACTCACCCTTTCGCTCGGCGGCACGGCCGACTTCTACAACGAAAGCCTGTCAAGACGGGTAATGACACAGACGCTGGAACCCGGCCGGCAGCTGACCGAAGAATATGCCATCGGACTTGGCGGAGAGTACACCTTCCACGCCGGGGAGAAGTTCTCCTCGATTCTGGGTCTTAGGACCGACTGGTTCAATGGCGAAGGGTTCAGGCTTACTCCCCGTCTGACATTGAAATACGCCCCGATCGAGGCTGTCGTGCTCAGGGCCAATGCGGGAAGAGGACTCAGAAGGGCACTTCCGCTGATTGACAACATCGGGGTATTCTCCACCGGCAAGGCATTCGACGGCATCTTCAACACCCATCTCCTCGAGGATGCATGGACATACGGAGGCAATGCAACATTCTATCTTCCGTTCGGCGCCTCGTCCAACACCTACATCGGCCTGGATTTCTTCGGAACGGAATTCCGGAAGCAGATGGTCGTGGACTATGAGGCAATGCTGAATGCCATTGACTTCTATGCGCTTAACGGCAATCGCTCATTCTCAAGGAGTTATCAGATTGATTTCAATGTCGAGCCAGTCCGCCGCCTCACCGTTTCCGCAACGTTCCGCTACACCGACGCCCGCATTGAGATGAAGGAAAGAGGTCTGACGGAAAAGCCTCTCACAAGCCGGTACAAAGGGGTCCTGAATCTCCAGTATGCCACCAACCTGAACAAATGGGTGTTCGATTTCACGGCCTCCATCAACGGCAAGTCAAGGGTTTACAATTTCATGGAAGACCTGCGGGACGAGAATGGCAAACTCCTCTACAAGGACGGTTACTCCCCTGCGTATCCGCTTCTGTATCTTCAGGTTACAAAGCGGTTCAAGGGCATTGACATATATCTCGGGGCGGAGAATCTCACCAATTTCAGGCAGAAGAACCTGCTGGTGGGAACCCCGATGGAGGGGACTGCCGGACACGGCGGAATGGCCGCTGTCAATACTGCCCTCCCGGACTTCGACGCCAGCGCAGTCTGGGGTCCGATTATGGGGACCAAAGTTTACATTGGACTTCGTTATACCTTATGGAAATAATAAATATGAGAAACACAACAATGATAATTGCCGCCTGCGCAATAATATTGTCAGGCACAATGCCGGCTGCCGCCGCTGCACCGACGGCCGAGAAGATTGAGCAGAATGCCAAGAAAGCCGCCACAAAAACCGTAACCTTCAATGTTTCAATACATTGCAAGAACTGCGTAAAGAAGATCAACGACAATGTGGCATTCGAGAAAGGCGTAAAGGACCTCTCCGTTTCCCTTGACAGCAAGACCGTCACCGTAACCTACGACCCCGCCAGGACCGACGTAGCAAAACTGAAGGCGGCCCTGGAGAAACTTGGGTACAAGGTCACGGTTCAGGAGTCTTAGAACCTCGGCTACCCTCTTACAGCCCAAGCTCATCAATGATGCGCGACATCCCCGCATAATGGTCCAATGTCCAGAGGACGTAGCGGATATCCACGCAGACGCATTTGTTGTAACCCGGCGTGTAGGACAGGTCGCTGGCGAGGGATTCCTTGTTGCCGTCGAAGGCAAGGCCTATCAGGCGGCCACGGGAATCGAGTACCGGGGAGCCTGAATTGCCACCTGTTATATCATTGTCCGTCAGGAAGTTGACAGGCATCTTGCCAGGATGCGGACCTGCATTGCCACGATGGGCGCGGCCTTTTTTATGCTGCCCGCCACATTCAGACCAGCGTCCCCATTCTCCATTGCGGATCATCCCCATGAAACGGTCGGACGGGCAATAATCCCGCTGCGAAGGGTCATATTTCTGCTCAATGCCGGAGGAAAAGCTCTGCCAATGACATTGTACCCCGTCCCTCGGAGCAATCGGTCCTACAGTGCCGTATGAGATGCGCATGGTAGAATTGGCATCCGGATATTGCTCCACCCCGTCAGCGAGCCTCTTTTCATACAGAGCCCGGGTGTATTCACGCTGGAGGTTGAGAATCGCCTGACGGTATTCATTGTTGCGGCTGTCATTATTGAAAGCGGTGATAGGAACCTCCAGGAGCAGCATTCTCAGGCGGTCCGAGGCGAATTGTTCCGGTGAGGCGAATTCGGCGGCAGCCTCGGCTGAAGCCACGCAGGTCCGCTCCCAGACATAATCCGTCATTGCCCCATAATCCTGGCCGAAACGCGAGAGAAGCTCCTTCTGGAACGAGCCGAAGAACCGGCTGTCAACATTCTCAAAATACTGCTGCACAGCATATTGCAGCAATTCCTTCTCTACCCTCGGATCAGTCTCCGACATTCCCCTGTCGAGGGCCTCCCTCATCTTGGCATAATCCCCCCTGGCGGCATTCATACGCATCATCGTACGGACAATGATGGTCCCGCGGACAAGGGTCTCGCGGTAATAGGTCTTGTTGCGCTCCACCTCTTCGGATGCGGAGTAGCAGGAATCCAGATCATGCAGGAGACTGCCCCACTTTGCCATGCGGTACGGGTCGGAGTCAATCCAGACCTGGAGACCAGCCTCCTCGGCCCGCTTAGCATCCGCAGAGCCGAAACGCTTCAGGCAGGCAGCCTCGCCCTCCTGCATTTCGCCGACATTGCTCAGCCCAAAATAGGTGTCGGAGTACTTGAGCCAGATGCCGGAATCGGACTCCATCCACTTCTTCATTATGGACATCTGCCTGATTCTCAGTTTATTGGCAATAGGAAGAGCGACCCTTTCCTCAAAATCAGTCTCCATTGACGAGGAGTACCTGTCAGTCCTGCCGGGATAGCCTATCACCATAGTGAAGTCACCGGGCTTATATCCTTCCAGAGATATTTCCAGCCTGCGAAGAGGTCTCAATGGCACATTGTCCCCGGAATAATCGGCCGGGCTTCCGTCCGGAGCCGTGTAGATACGGTACATTGCGAAATCGCATTTCTGCTGCGGCCATTCCCAATTATCGACATCACCGCCGAAAGCGGCAACGCTGACAGGTGGGGCAGCCACGAGACGCAGGTCCGTATATACCTCATACAGAGATATATAGTACTTCTCTCCGGCCCACATTGAACTGAGGAAGGCCTCCATTCCGGTATCGGCCTTGTACTTCTTTTCCATCAGATAACTCATCTTCCGCGAGCCCAGAACCTGACCGGACGCCTCGTATTCGGAACGCAGCCTCTCCACCTCCGCCGTGACGTCGAGGACACGCTTGAGGAAGAAGGCCTCCTTGCCCGGGACAGGCTTCTCAAGGTCCTCAGTCACAGCCCAGTAGCCCTCCTCAAGATAATTGTGCTCCGGGGTGCTCATCGCATATATGTCGCTGTAGGCGCAATGATGGTTCGTGATCATCAACCCATTGTCAGAGACAATGCTGCCCGTACAGTAGAATCCCAATGAGACAATTGCGTCGGAAACCGAAGAGCCGGGCGCATCGGCATTGTAAATCTCTCCAGCCGAAAGGGCCAGGCCGCGCTCCTGCATCTTCTTTTCCAATGCGGAGTTGATGTTCTGGATAAGCCACATACCCTCGTCCGCCTTGAGGGGAACGAGGGTAATTATGGATAATGATATGATTGATATTAATTTACGCATAGATTTGATCTGCCTTTGCTCAAAATGATATCCTATTCGAGGCTCAGGTCATACTCCAATGCCGACCCCTCATAAGGAACCACCTTGCCCGGAGTTTCGAACTTGAACTTGGCAGGCTCATCCCTGACGTCATCCGTCTTGTAGGTGATGGTCCAGGTCTCCATTGTCATAAGCTCCCAGAGCCTGTCGGCAGTCATCGGCTCCGCATAACGTACCATTATGGCCGGAGTGAGCGACTTGTCCAGCTCAATGTAAATGCCGATGACGCCGTCGTGGCGGGAGAGATGGTTGGAAAGGAACGGGGCATTGCGCAGCACAATCGGCTTCTCATAGTTGGCATCAGGCAGCTCATAGACATACTGGGTCTTGCCTTCAGCCTCCTCAAGCCTGCTCTTGAACTGCACCTTGAAAGGTGTGAACATCCTGCGTATGAAGGCCTCGGTGGAGATGTATGACTCCCCTTCCTCCAGGCCGACGAACTTGAAGTCCACAGGTGTAATCTTGGTACCGCCGCCGTGAACAGGCATCTCAAGCTCTTTCTTGTTCACAATCTGCTTGAACCACGCCTTGTCCGGAGACTCCGACGGATCCATATAGACACGCACGATGAGAGGGCAGGCGAACTCGGATTCAATGCCGTATATCTTCCTGTCTGTCAGGCGCATCTGCAGACCGAGATAGTTCAGGTCCAGCTTGTCGTACATGTTCTCGGTCCTGATGGTGACCACCTTTATGCTGTCGGTAGCCGCAGGGTCCGGAGTGTTGACCCTGAACTTGGAAGGAGTGAACACGCTCTCCTGAATCTTCTCCTCCGTGGTCACAGCCGGGTCATAAGTGATGACTACCCTGTGATGCGCCACGAATGTCTTCACACCGTGCACCCC
>JALFFZ010000083.1 GCA_022777585.1 Bacteroidales bacterium
GCGGCAATGGTATCCTGCGGGCAGAAAAGCGCGAAGGACGGCGATGAGAACTTCAGATACCTCATTGACCAGTTCGCCGACATCAAGATCATGAGATACAGGATTCCGGGATGGGAAGACCTGTCTCTCAGACAGAAGGAGTACATCTACCATCTGAGCGAAGCCGCCAAGTACGGCTGGGACATCCACTGGGACCAGAACTGCAGATACAATCTGGACGTGCGCAAAGTACTTCAGGACATCATTGAAAAGTACGATGGCGACAGGAATTGCGGGGACTACGCCGACTTCCTCGTATATGCCAAGAGAGTGTTCTTCAGCAACGGAATACACCATCATTATGCTGAGGACAAATTCACCCCGGAATGCAGCGAGGAGTACTTCAGGTCACTTATGGAGGCCGTCGGACACGGGGAGGAATGCGACACCCTCCTGCCAGTAATCTACGATCCTTCAATCCTCGCCCAGAGGCGTTCCTCAGATCCGGAAGGTGACATTGTCGCCCTCTCCGCGGTGAATTTCTACGAAGGCGTCACAAGAGAAGAAGTGGAGGCCTACTATGACAGCATCATTGACAGGAATGACCCTCATCCGATTTCCTACGGCCTCAACACCAAGGTCGTTAAGAATGAGGAAGGCAAGGTCGTGGAACTTCCTTGGAAAGTGGGCGGCATCTACGGCCCGGCCCTCGAGAAGATCTGCGAGGAGCTGGAGAAGGCCAAGGCAGTTGCCGAAAACGACACCCAGAGGCAGGAAATCAGCGAGCTCCAGGAATACTACAGGACCGGAGATCTCAGACTCTGGGACAAATACAACATCACCTGGGTCAGCGACACCCTCGGCACAATTGACTTCACCAACGGTTTCGTGGAAGATTACAACGACCCTCTCGGACGCAAGGCATACTGGGAGGCTCTCGTGAATGTCAAGGACTCGGCGGCTTCCGCCAGGACAGAGGTACTCAGCGCAAACGCCCAGTGGTTTGAGGACAACGCCCCTATCGACGACAGATTCAAGAAGAAGAGCGTCAAAGGCATATCCGCAAAGGTCATCAACGCAGCCTGCCTAGGAGGAGGATGCTACCCTGCCACCCCTATCGGAATCAATCTTCCGAACGCCGACTGGATCAGGAAGGAGTATGGCTCCAAGTCAGTGACGATAGCCAATATCACCCACGCATACGATGCCGCTGCCAACGAGTCTCCGACCTCTACGCTTGAGGAATTCGCATACTCACAGGAGGAGAAAGACCTGCAGAAGAAATATGGCAGTTATGCGGACGAAATCCACACTGACCTCCACGAATGCCTCGGACACGGCTCCGGACAGCTCCTTCCGGGAGTCTCGGCCAATGCGATGGGCGAATTCGCATCAGCATTGGAAGAGGCCAGGGCCGATCTCTTCGGGCTCTACTACATGGCGGAGCCTAAACTCGTCGAACTCGGGATTCTCCCGTCTCAGGAGGCATACAAGCCTCACTACGCGAATTATATCCGCAACGGACTGATGGTACAGCTCACCCGCATCGAGCTTGGCCGCAAGGTCACCGAGGCTCATATGCAGAACCGCCAGCTCATCGCAGCCTGGTGTTACGAGAAGGGAAAGGCTGAAAATGTAATCGAAAGGAAGGTCAGGGACGGGAAGACATACTTCGTTGTCAATGACTATGAGGCATTGAGGACATTGTTCGGAAAGCTTCTCGCTGAAATCCAGAGAATCAAGTCAGAGGGAGATTATGAGGCCGGAAAGGCTCTCGTGCTTGGCTATGGTGTCAATGTCGACCCAGATCTCCACAGAGAGGTCAAGGAGAGATATGAGGCACTCGGCCTGAAGCCATACGGAGGATTCGTCAATCCGGACATCGTGCCTGTCGAGAAAGACGGAAAGATCGTCGATTACGAAATCCGCTATGCGGACGACTTCCTCGCACAGCAGCTCGACTACTGTCACAGATACGGAATTTTGAAGTAGGATGTTTTGCGGGAAGTCAGAGCAGCTGATTGAGGATTTCAGGGCGGATCTCATCGGAAGGAATCTGTCCCCGAATACCTGGAAGGCTTATTGCTCGGACATCAGGGAAATGTACTCCTGGCTGTCCGGGCAGGCCGGAGACGGCGAAGCGGACCTCGGGATGCTGACCAAGGAGGATATCACGGCTTACCTGGTCCATCTTGGCGGGAAGAAGGTCTCCAAGCTCAGCCAGGGAAGGTTCATGAGCTCAGTCAGGGCATTCTGCGGATGGATGGTGGAGAAGAACTTCATCTCCACGGACCCGTCCGACGGGGTCGAGGCTCCGAAACCCGGAAAATATCTCCCTTCCGTGCTCTCTATCGAGGAGGTGGATGACATATTGGACTCCGTGGACCTTTCAACGGCGAGCGGCATCAGGGACAGGGCCATACTGGAAGTCCTGTACGGCTGCGGACTGAGAGTCAGCGAGGCCTCTGCGCTCAGGATCTCGAATATTTTCCTCGACGAGGGCTATGTCAGGATTCTCGGCAAAGGCAATAAGGAAAGGCTTGTCCCTATGGGCGAACCGGCAGCGGACGCGATACGCAACTATCTGGCAGTCAGGGTAGAACCTGCCGACAGAAAATCCGAGGATATCCTTTTCCTGAACAAGTCGGGCAAGCAGCTGAGCCGTATTTCCATTTTCAATATCGTGAAAAGGCAGGCTCTCGCCGCCGGAATCACAAAGGAGATTTCCCCGCATACCTTCAGGCATTCCTTCGCCACCCACCTGATTGAGGGAGGAGCGGATTTGAGACAGGTGCAGCAGATGCTTGGACACGCGGACATTCTCACAACCGAGATCTACACCCACATTGACAGTTCCACCTGGCAGAGGGATGTGCTGGAGCATCATCCAATCGACAGAATGAACATAACCGACACAGAATAACATTTTATGACAAAGACCATCAAGTTAATTTCGACGGCGCTGGTTCTCCTCATAGCAGGAGGATGCGCCAGGAATGTCAACGGATTGCGCATGACCCCGAAGGAGGCTGCCGCAATGGAATTCCTGAACACGTATATGAGTTCAGCCGACAAGGGAGACTATTCCCAGCAGTATTTCCTGGACAATGTCAGAGTCACCCTCAAGGCAAGAAAGGAAATGTCCTGGGGGAAGACGGTTCCTGACCAGCTCTTCAGACATTTCGTCCTCCCTCTCCGCGTGAACAATGAGAGGCTCGACGATTTCAGGACAATGTATTATGACACCCTCAAGGCCAGGGTAGCCGGACTTTCAATGCACGACGCCGCTCTCGAAGTCAACCACTGGTGCCACGAAAAGGTGACCTACACCCCTTCCGACGCCAGGACATCATCCCCGCTCGCTTCAATCATGACCGGATTGGGCCGCTGCGGAGAGGAATCCACATTCACCGTTGCCGCAATGAGGGCCGTAGGCATTCCTGCAAGACAGGTTTACACCCCGCGCTGGGCCCATACCGACGACAACCACGCCTGGGTGGAGGTCTGGACAGACGGCAAGTGGTCATTCCTCGGAGCCTGCGAGCCTGAGGCCGAGCTCAACATGGCCTGGTTCAACGAGCCTGCCGCCAGAGCCCTCCTTATGCACACCCTCGTGTACGGAGACTATCACGGACCGGAGGATGTCATACGCAGGACAAAGACATTCACGGAAATCAATGTCGTAAGCAACTATGTGAAGACCCGCAGCAACATCGTGACAGTGGTTGACCGCGACGGAAATCCTGTGGAAGGTGCCAGAGTCGAGTTCTGCATCTACAATTACGGCGAGTTCTACAAGGCAGTGACCCTCACGTCCGATGCCGAGGGCAAGGCCACCCTGCATACCGGATACGGAGACATGCTGGTCTGGGCATCAAAGGATGGTATAAGCGGATACTCCCTTCTCTCCGGAGAAGAGGATGTATGCAATGCTTCCGTGCGTCTTGAAAGAACTGATACTGACTTGATTGAATGCGAATTCGACATCAACCCTCCAGCCCCGGGACGCATCCCGGCCGAGGCAAGCGAGGAGGCGATTGCCCTCAACAAGATCAGGCTTGCGGAGGAGGATTCGATCCGCAATGCATACACATCCACATTCTGCGACAGGGACAGGGCTGAGAAGAAACTTGCCGACACAGGGCTTTCACGCCTCTTTGCAGATGGGAAACTCACCAAGGCCGGAGAAGCTGCCGCAGAACAGCTGGTGGCTTCAAGGGGCAACTGGAGAGACATTCTCAGCTTCGTATCCTACGCCGCCGGAAAGGATGATGCCTCATTGAAAAATGCCCTCAGCATACTCGAAAACATAAGCAGGAAAGACGTAAGGGATACCAGAGAGGCAGTCCTCAGGGATTTCCTTGACACTGCCCCTACATTGGCCGAGGGCTATTCGGAGGAACTATATAACGAGTGGGTACTCTGCCCGAGAGCCGGAGGCGAGTTCCTCCAGCCTTATCACAAAGCAATCAGAGAGGGTCTCTCCGGCGCTGTCGGCGATAATCCGAAGGCTGAGGACGTGATAGCCTGGGCGAAGGACAACATTGAAATAAACGAGGACATCAATCCGAGAAGGCTTCAGGCCACACCGGAAGGCACCCTCAGAATGGGCAGGACAGATTCACGGTCCTGGGACATCTTCACGGTTGCAGCTCTCAGGTCATTCGGAATCCCTGCCAGGGTGAATTCTATGACAAACAAGTCCCAGTATGTCTCCAGGGAGACCGGGGAATGGATAAACATCCGCTCCGAGGAAGCCGGGCAGGGCAAGGCTACGCCTAAGGGCACGTTCACAATGCTCTACACCCCTGGCAGCGGCACAATGGACAATCCGGAGTACTACCGCCACTTCTCCATCAGCCGCATCGAGGACGGAGTCAGATATCTCCTTGAATTCGAGGAAGGTGACGCCACCGAACTCGGAGCAGATGCATCGGCAAGGCATTTCAGCAAGCCTTTCACATTGGATGCAGGTTCGTACCTCCTCGTCTGCGGAAGCAGGATGGCCAGCGGAAAGGTTCTGTGCAGGATGGTTTCTTTCAATGTCGAAGAGGGAAAGAATACAGATGTGGAACTCATAATGAGGAAGGCCGAGGAGGATGTCAGCGTAATCGGCACAATGGATGCCGAGAAGAAGTATCTCCCTGTGGGTGAGAATGCTGCGGAGACATCAATCCTCTCCACCACCGGCCGCGGATACTTCCTGCTTGCGGTAGTAGGCACGGGAGACGAGCCTACCAACCATGCACTGAGGGACCTGGCCGGAATGCAGGAGACATTCGGAAAATGGGGCAGGCCAATCGTGATGCTCAGCCCGACCGCCGTCGATGCCGCCGGACTAAGGATGCCTGATACTGATGGTGGAAAATACCTTGCTGCCACCGCATCTTTCGGAATTGACGTTGACGGCAGCATAAGGAAGATGCTCTGTGACGGCTGCCACAGCAAGTCCATGACCCTTCCGGTAGTCACGATCTGTGACAGTTTCGGAAGAATCGTCTATCTCTCGACCGGATACAACACATCGCTGGGCATCCAGCTGAAGAATGTGATTGACAAGCTCTAGTCCACGAGGCTTCTGACGATCTCGGAGGAAGTTCTGAGGACCATCCCCGGAACCTTGCTGACCTCGTCGAAGCCAAGTTCCGGAACATGGCGGAGAGATGAGTCAGGGACCAGGTCACGGGCCGTGGAATGAAATTCGGAAGCCGACGTAACAGATTCAATTTCAGCGATATTGCCGGGGTTTATACCAGATCCCGGCATTATTGTTATCCTGCCGGCAGCCTGGCGGACAAGCTCAGCTATCAATGCCGAGCCTTCCAGAGCTGAAGGTCTCTGTCCTGAAGTCAGAAGATGGTCACAGCCAAGCTCAATGATCTGCTCCAATGCCTTTTCCGGCTCGCGGCAGACATCGAAGGCGCGGTGAAACGTGACATTCATTCCGGAAGCGGCGTCCATCATTCTCCTGCAAGCCTCCATGTCAATGTCTCCGTCAGGAGTCAGAGCACCTATGACCACGCCGTCAGCACCCGCATCGCTACAGGCCCTGATATCATCAATCATAGTCCTGATTTCCGACTCATTATAGCAGAACCCGCCCTCGCGCGGTCTGACAAGGACATTGACCAGCAATTCTCCCCCGGCAGCCTGTACGGCATTCCTCACGAGACCGAATGACGGGGTTACGCCTCCTGAACTGATTGCGGTGCAGAGTTCCACTCTGATTGCTCCTCCTTTCCTGGCCTCAAGCACGTCATTGGCCGAGATGCAGCATACTTCAATTTTCCTCATTTTCCAAAAATTTGCACAAAAATAATCTTTTTTGCCCTTCTTCTTCATTTTTACGGCTGCATTTATTAATTTTACCCAAACTTCTTATCGGAATATGAAGAAACATATCACATCCGCATTGGACTCAACCTATGTCATTGACGGTATAAGAATGGACCTGACACCGAGGCAGATTCTTAAGGCCGCGTCAGTGAGTGAAGATGTTCCAGGCTATGTGGAGGAGAATGCGGAATCAGTGGAAAACGAGCCTGTTGTTGATGAGAGCTCAGACCCTATTCCATATCATACTGCACTATCAATCAACAATATATACAAATATGCGGCAGAAGTGTCAGAACTTTCGGAAAAAGCGTCTGATATCCCTGCAGCATCCTCGGCGGACGTTTCCAGAATCATAGCCGCACAGTCCATCATTGACACATTGTGGAAATGCGGACATTTCAGGGTATCCGACCTGGTCCTCAATGCGGAATGGCAATGGGACTTCAGCAATGTCGGCAGCTATGCGGCATTCTACGCTTCAGTGGAATCCACCTGCTGGTACACAGATATGATGGGTATCAGGCTGGGAGGCTACTCGCTTGCCGAAGGAGGTCACAGTCTGATTTTCTCAACCTCGGTTGCCGGAGGCAATGACGGGGAGGACGATGACGATGATTCCGCTGTACTGTTCACAGAGCCTTTTACGACCACGAATCCGGTTATGGAAGAAGGACGAAAATGTCCGGACACCATAGTTGGCAAACCTGACAACTGGCTGATTTACATACCTTTCGACACCTGTTCATTCAGGCTTGGAGGCTCTCTGCTGGAGGAAGCGGAGGCAATCGGACGGGGAAAGGCTCCGGAAATCGGGGACACTGACTATTTTATGGACTGCTTTGAGGTTGTCCGTGAATTTGTGGAGGATGGAATCGTAATCTCAGGCAGGACTGTCGGACGTGGAGGATTGATGAGCGCCCTGAGCGGAATGTGCTCGGGAGACATTGGAGCCGTCATCGAGCTCGGAACCGTGATGCAGTCCTACGGCGATAATGACCTGGTCAACATACTCTTCGGTGAAATCCCCGGAGTTGTAATCGAAATCAATTCTTCCGATTTCGACTACGTGGATGCCGAGCTGCTGCTTCAGGACGTAGCCTACTACCCTCTCGGACATCCGGAGGGAGAGACTTTGAGAATTAACGGAAATCCGGACGGCGGCATATCAGGAATCATACAGTCCCTGATTGACAGCCGCGCCCCGGAAGGTGAAGATTGAAAAACCACATTGTTATGACATCCAAATACGCCAACGTACCATCCGGCGGCAAGTCTGCCGGAAAACCGAAAATCTTCGTGCTCGACACCAACATAGTCCTGCACGACTACAAGGCAATCAAGAAGTTCCAGGACAATGACATTGTCATTCCGATTGCAGTGATAGAGGAGCTGGACAAGTTCAAGAAAGGCAATGATGCCCTGAGTTTCAATGCAAGGGGCTTCATGAGGCTGATTGACAGGCTCACCGAAGGTAAGATGTTCGGAAAGTCAGGAGTACCTCTCGGCAATGGGCTCGGCAACATCAAGATCGAGCCGAACCACCCCTTCCCTGACGATATGAAGGACCTTTTCCACGACGACATCCAGGACCACAGGATTCTCGCCACTGCAATATGGGTCAGGGACAATAATCCCGGACGTTTCACTGCCCTCGTCACCAAGGACATCAACCTCAGGATGAAGGCGAAGGCCGCAGGAATGGTGGCTCAGGACTATCTCACGGACAGAGTCGAAGAAAACCGCGTGGAAGACTCCCAGAAAGTCGTTCAGACCATAGACAATCTTCCGGCCGAACTGCTTCAGGAACTGCAATACGGACAGAACAACTCCATCGGATGGCAGAATGTATCCCGGCAGGAGCCGAAGGCCAATCAGCTTTACAGATTCAAATGGCCTGACAGCGAGGAGGTTGTCTGCGGACGTTACGATACGGATGCCGACAGGATTGTATTGGTGAAATCAAGGCAGGCCTACGGAATCAAGCCGAGGAATGACGAGCAGAAATTCGCCCTGGACGCCTGTCTCAACAGGAAAATCCAGCTCGTGTCACTCACCGGCGGAGCCGGCACAGGAAAGACACTTCTTGCTCTCGCATCAGCATTGGAACAGGAGAGGGACTATGAGCAGATTATCCTGTCGCGTCCCACCGTCGTTCTCGGAAACCAGGAAATAGGCTTCCTGCCGGGTGACCAGAAGAGCAAGATGTCCCCGTTCCTCCAGCCGCTCATGGACAATCTCAATGTCATCAAGTCCCTCTACAGGCCCAGCAGCAAGGAGTACCAGAAACTTGAAGGAATGGTGAACAGCGAAAAGCTTCTCATAACTCCTCTCGCCTACATCAGGGGAAGGAGCCTCGGTAAGGCATTCTTCATCATTGACGAGGCCCAGAACCTTACCCCTCACGAAATCAAGACCATCATCACAAGGGCGGGAGAGGACACCAAGATCGTATTCACCGGAGATATCTTCCAGATTGACCAGCCTTATCTGGACCAGTGGTCCAACGGTCTCACCCATCTCGGGGAGAAAATGGCCGGCCAGCGTCTTTTCGAGCACGTCTTCCTCCGCAAAGGCGAAAGAAGCGAACTCTCAGAGATCGCTTCCAGACTATTGTAGCAATAAGAAAGCCGCTTTTTTATGACGAAGCGGCTTTTCTTTCATCTCGATCGGTGCAGTGCGCACAGGGCTCTATTCGTCAATCCTGACGCAGCGTACTGCGAGTCCGAATCCTGGGTTCGCAGGTGTCTCCACACCATATCCGATACCCTCGAAGCCGAATGACCATCTTGTAGGATAGGCATCCGCAACCTTTCCGAAGTCAGCGTCACCGAGATTGAACATTGTGCTGTTCCAGAGGAATGTAATTCCACCGAAGCCTCTGGCAAGTTCGCCTGAATAGCATATACGGCCGGAGTTTCCGCAAGGGAACCAGGACTTCTCCCCATCGAAGGTGTAATACCAGCCGACCGGTTCGTCCGTTGTTCCCACCTTCTCCATACGGGCCTCAAAATCAGCATTCTTGCCCCAGTCAGAGCCGGCTGGCACACGATAGCCGTAAGGACAAGGGTCCACATTGGTCTTGAACCTGTCATAATCCTCCCAGCCCCTTACAGTGCCATACCATGAACCAAGGAAATCCCAGTTCCAAGGTCCTGAGCACCATACGCCGTCCCTCTTGTTGTCAACACCGGTGTAGAATGTTGTAGGATGGCTGTCAGCCTCCTCTCGGGTATATGCCTGACCATTGTCGAGTGTCCAGGAGAAATCATAGGCATTGTTGAACACAGTATATTTTCTGGCCTCGGAGAACACCTGGGCCTCACCCCATTCGTCCTCATATCCACCGAAAATCGGAGATATTCTGCCAAACTGATAAAGTATTGTGCTCCAAGCCTTCCGGCCCTCCTCCTGAGTTGCTCCAGTGGCTCCGATCACCCTGTCAAGGAAATAAGACTTCTCGGTAATCCTGACATCCTTAGGCTGGTCAGTGCACCAGATGAGCCAGGACCACACCACATTGCCGCCCTCATCGAAACCGCAGATCACGGCATTGCCCTCATTTCCTGTCACTCTGAACTTTATGGCACCTGACGAATAGCTGACATCGGAAATGATGTTCTGCTTCTTGGCAAAGGCCTCTTCCGAGCTTGCCCAGATCCAGTCAGCTGAAGCAATCCTGATCGGCGTCCCGTCAATCTTCTTTGGTACAAAGCCATAGAATCCTTCTGACGAGACAATGTAGGTGTTGGCCGGATGTACAAACTCTTTCCAGTCAAGCTCCACGAAGAATGTCTCCTGAGCGGTGGAATATTCACCTGAATAACTCATTGCCGCTACCTGAATCGTATAGGTCTTGTCCCAGTCCAGATCCTTTACGGTGACCCTCTGTCTTTCCTCGCCAACCTCTGTGCCATTGAACAGGATATTCTCCACAGGCATATTCTCCGGGAGTTCATCGGTTCTGGTAACGAGATATGAGGAATATATGGAATTGGAGGAAATCACATCGAACGAGACTGAATTGTTCTCGACGCTGATATTGTCCAGGCTGATTTCAGGTGCAGCAGCGGACTGCAATTCCTCATTGTCCCCGCAAGCGGAGGCAATGAAGGCGAGTCCCGCAAGAGCATATATCAATAAATTTCTGGTCATATTCTGTTTCAATTAAAATCTGTATCCTATTCCCACGTTGAACGTATTCTTCATCGGACCGGAAGCGCAGTTCCAGGAAATGTCCAGGCTGAAGCCTGCGAAAAGCAGACCTACTCCGGCAGAGAAGAATGAAGGGATTCCGGCTTCCTTGCCGCAGTAATGGCCGCCCGCACGGACGAAATAATGGTCGGCATAGCCGTACTGTACTCCGGCATTGGCGCATACCGCGAACGGGCTCACATACATACCCGCCTCGACTGTGGCGTCAAGAGAATGCTTTCCGAAACTCCAGTCCCCGTCAACACCCAGCTGGGCATAGCAAGGAAGCGGATAAGAATCCACCGGAATACCGAGATTCTTTCCGGTAAGGCTCACTCCGAGCCACCCGAGCGGCTGGTAACGGAACTGGATGTCGGCAAAACCGGTGCGGCTGACATTCCTGACCCCGTCCATCTCCGGAGAATGCGAAGACTGGGCATAGTTCAGGGAAATTCCAGCCGAGAACTTGTCCACAATCCTCCAGGTGAAACCTGCGCCGATTCTGAAATCCAAAGGCCTGAAATCTCCGAGCGACTCGCCGTACTCCCCTGTCACCGGATATTTCTCACCAATATTGCCGAGAACTCCGAATGTGATGCCGAACCTGTCGTCAATGCCATAGGCCACTCCGATTGAAACGACATCAGATGCGGAAACAGTAGGCTGGAAATAACCGTAGGAAATCCCGGCCGCCAGAGAACCGCCATTGAGACCTGTTTCGGCAAGCGAGCCGAAATGAGAGAATGCACCCTTGGCCGATGTTCCTCCCATTGCCATCGAGACAGGGTCCGGGGATATGGAAAGGAACGGCATTGCGGTATCCTTTGCCGCCGAGCTGATGGCAACTGTCAGCGGCAGGAGAAAAGCCAGAATATATCTTGTTTTCATCATTTCTTGGAGAATTTGGATTTATAAGTGCCCTTGGCTGTCTCAAGGGACAATGTATATACACCCGGAGCAATGTCCGTCAATTCAATTTTCAATGGGGAATTAAGGGAAACCGCAATATTGGATGCTGACCACACAATTGCTCCCGAAGCGGAGTAAACCTTGACAGAAGCATCTGTATCCGTACCCGTACGTACATAGACATAGTCAGTGGCAGGGTTAGGATATATGTCCATGGCAGACGACGGATCCCTGACGACGAGAGTGAACTCCGATGAAGCGGAGGCTCCCCTTGCATCCGAAACAGTGAGGCGGGCACGGGTGCTTCCCACGGCCTTGCCTGTAAAGACAGCCACACCGTCAGAATATGAGAATGAT
This sequence comes from Bacteroidales bacterium, assembly GCA_022777585.1. Classification (GTDB taxonomy): domain Bacteria; phylum Bacteroidota; class Bacteroidia; order Bacteroidales; family UBA932; genus Cryptobacteroides. Next base: position 11,773 of record JALFFZ010000083.1, read on the forward strand.
GCAATCCCCCTGTCTGTAAGCTCCACGGTGGCGAACAAAGGCTCCGCATCGGCATCGCTGAAGTAATCGCTGATGACGATTTCGGAACTTGCGCCCGGGCCGTTGACAGCCAGTGATGGAACATCCATGACAAGCTCAGGAGCAGTGTTGGCGAGCACAGTGAAATTGAATTCCATAGAGCCCATAGCCCCGTACTCGTCCACCACGCTCACCGGCACAGTGTGCTTTCCCTCGGCAGCCTCGGCGCCATGGATAAGGAGAGTTCCGATTCCATTGTCGTATGAGAACTGCATGCTGGACTCGAGATTGTCAATGAATATGGTCACGTCATGTCCGTCAGGGTCCGTCGCCTCGAACTCCACATTGAGATTGTCCCAGGACCTGACAGTCAGGTTGTTGCCGGAAAGGCTCCTGACGGAAGGAGAGGAATTCCTGCCGGTAGTCACGTGACGCACTTCCGAGAGTTCCGACTCGTTTCTGGCAAAGTCGGAGGCAGTCAATGCGCAATAGTATCCGGTCTCGAACTCGAGATGCTTCAATGCAAGCTTCACCCTTCCTTCACCCGCAGATTCCAGGTCAGCCACCTTATACTGTACCTTCGTGGCCCTGCTCATTGTCGCTGCGGTAAATTCAGCCCTGCTGTAATATACATTGATATATCCGGCCCTGGCTGTTCCCCCGTCATCGGAAGGGACGGTGAGATTGTACACAATCGAGTTGGACAAAGTAGAAATACTGTAGTCGGAAACAGGCTGTGGAGCCTCCCTGTTGAGGGTTGAGAGAGCCAGTTCAGCATCCACCATTCCCTTTCCGAGCTTTCCGACATAGCCGGGGTTGAATTCATAAATGCTCTCGTCGGTGGCTCTCACGACAGCATCCCAGAGATCCCGGTTCGTATAGTCCGGTCCACCTGCTGCGGAGAGCAGCAATGCAGCGATTCCGGATACGTGAGGGCAGGCCATCGAAGTACCCTGATAGCCTCCGTACGAGCCGTCCGGCATTGTGGAGTAAACGCCTCCGTCCGGGAAGGTCTGGTCTCCTCCGGGAGCGCAGACAGTAACCCAGTCACCGTAATTGGAATAATAGGCCAATGAGCCGTAAGGTCCGATTGCAGCGACTGAGATCACCTTCTCATAGGCTGCCGGCAGAGCCATCGTGACGGCATCATTGCCGGCGGCGAAGATGACCAGACCTCCCTTCATGGGGCCGATCTGGTTTCCGTCCGGATCACAGCCAGCCACTTCTATGAAGTAGTCTATGCCCTGCTTCACTGCAGGAGGAAGAGTGGTTACGTGCTGTCTCTCGTCATATCCCCAGCTGTTCTGGGCAATCACCGCACCGTTCTCGGCTGCATACTGGAATGCCTTGAGCATATCCGCTCCCTTATTCACGGTCGGGTCAATCATCTGGACACCCATTATCCTGACTCCGGGAATGTCCGGGTATCTTCCTCCGGCCACGCCGCAGACTCCTATTCCGTTGTTGTTGGCGGCGGCGACAGTACCGGCCACGTGGGTACCGTGATCCACCGGATGGATGGCCGCATTGCCGGTCACGAAGTTGTATCCGTGGATATCATCCACATATCCGTTGCCGTCATCGTCCCTGCCATTGCCGGGAATCTCCGCCTCATTGGTCCACGCATTGGGCTTGAGATCAGGATGGTCAAAGTCCACTCCGCTATCCAGGACGGCGACAATGACATCACTGTTTCCAAACACTCCGTACTTGTCCCAGGCCCTCTGAAGGCCCATGTCAATGCCCTTTCTGAAGCCGAACTGGCCTGTATTGTTATAATGCCACTGATGGGATGCGTAATACGGGTCATTCATCGTCACGGACATTTCCCTGACCTTGTAAACAGGTTCCGCGCTCACCACGCAGCCGCCTGATTTACCAGCCGCCGAAACCGCCCTGGTAACCGGCGTCTCTTCCGCAAGCCCGGCCTCGAACCAGCGGTGAAGGCCATGTTTGCGCTGCATCTTCTCATACTTTCCACCTATGAAGAAGCACGGTTTCAATGACACCACATTCATTGCGGCAAGTTCCTCCGGAATGTCCGAAACCCTGACGAAGCCGCCATTGGCCGAAGCCGAAAGAATCAGTCCGTCTGCCACTTCCTCAGTCAGCTGGAGCCTCATCACTCCCGGCTCGCAGGCATCGGACTCAAGGGTATTCACACCGGTCTCCGTTCCCGCATTGATTTCCACCGGCTCAGTCTGGCAGGAGACCAGGGCAATCATGAGCGCCAGAATGGAACATATAGCTGTCTTTCTTTTCATTTTCCTGATAATTAGTTGGCTGTCAATACAATGTCCTTGTCATAGAGTTCCTCGAAATACTGGCCTTCAACATTGAAGATGCCATATTGCCGGACAGTGAGGGTCTGTCCATCCCCGCTTACGCCGATCTCGAAGGAGTTCCCCACCTTGATCACGCCGCCGACAAAGCTGGCGATAGGGGCAAGCTGGAATGTATCATTGTTGATGGAGAAGAAGCTGGACGCGGACGAGAACTTGATGGACTGGGTATTCACATCCACCGCACCCATCACGTAGTTGGTCGTCTTGTCGGAAGGCTTGTAGCCCGGCAGCACGTTCTCCAGATAAGGGTCGAAATTGTATAGGGCCACATACTTGCGGTCAGCGCTGACAGTCACATAGACCTGATGGTTCCTGTATATCGTATTGTCTCCGGCTGATACATAATCGCCCACGTAAGTGTCGGCCAGCTTGTAATACCAAGGCACATCCGGGACCTCGACTGCCACCTTTTCGGAATAGACCGGTCCGTCCACGGTGGATGCCGCTGCCATTATCCAGTTTGTGGTACCCGGAGTGACTTTCACGGATACATTGAAGGTTCCGTCGACCGGCTTCATCGGAGTGTAGGACGACTGGTAGAAATCGAAATCGGTGGAGGACATCAGCCCGGCTTCCGGCCTGAGCATCATGTTGTCAAATCCGGACAGGGTGATGTCCACGCTCAGCGTTCCGGTGAACTCGTCCACCTCGAAATTGTCTCCGAGACTGACCTCGATATTGTCCTTGCGCCCGGCAAACCCTGCCTCGACCTCATCCTTGTCCTCAGCCAGGCCGCAGGAAAGAACCAGCAGCCCGGATATGGACAAAGGCATCATAAATCTCATATAATCGGTAATATGTCTCATAATTCAATCTTTAGAGCGGGTTCTGGTCTTTTTCCGTGATGTAGATATTTTCCTGGAGTTCCCTCTGAGGGATCTGGAAAAGCCAGTATTTGTGATGGGCAGGCACATCCACGATGACATTGAGGAACTCCATATTGTGGTTGGTTCCCTCATATGAGCGGATGCATCCCTCGGAATTGCGTCTCCTGTCGTAGTAGGACAGTCCCTCACCCCAAAGTTCGATTCTTCTCTGGAGATGAACCTCTTCAAGTGTCGCATCCTGGTTCCAGGCCGGATTCCTCGTGACAGCGAACTCCGCAAGCACCGCCTGCGCCTCAGACTGTTTTCCAAGATGTATCAATGATTCAGCCTCAATGAGATACATCTCCGATGCACGAAGGTAGATATAGTCTTGGAGCCATTGGTCCATATATCCGAACTTCCTTGCCGCGTATGGCAATGTCGAAGCCACGGCCGAAGCATCCGCAGCGGCTTCTCCTCCGTTCGGACCGTTGAAGAGTCCCTTCCTGAGGTCAGTGTTCGGAATCGCATCGTAGAGCTTCCTGTCAATCAGCTTTCCGAGCTGGTCAAGCCCTGCATATCCCGGGCAGTCATTGCTCATCTGCGAGAAGAACGAGGCATAGGTCGTCTGAGTCTCGGCCGTATGGTTGAATCCCCACATAACCTCGGCGTCCTCAATGTCCATGAAACCGGAATAGAGCCTGTCCGCATCCATGAGGACATAGCCTTTCCTTGCCTCAGATGCCATCGCGGCGGCCTTTTCCCACTGCTGGGTATAGAGATAGTATCTGGCTGCGAGTCCCTGGGCCACCTGCTTGTCAATGAACATCTTGGAAGGCCTGACATAACCATCCAGAAGCGGAAGGGCTGCATTGATGTTCTCCTCGATATGCTCGCATACAATGCCGAGAGTGTTCCTTCCCTGCCTTGAGGCAATGATGTCAGAACTCTTGGCATCCCTCGTGGCATAGACAATCGGCACTCCGGAAGCCTCCTTGTTGAATGCACCCGAGGCATCAGTCGGATCCTGGAAATACATCATCAGGTAAAGATAGGAAATCGCCCTTACCATATATGCCTGGCCCAGATTCGCCCTTGAGGACGGGTTTGAAGGGTCAACGCCCGGCTGGAAAAAGTCAATTATGGTATTCGAGTTGTTGATGAGGGTATAGAATGTGGACCAGAGCTGTGTGGGCCTCTTGTAGTCATATTCCCTGTAGTCGAATGCATAATCGTACATTCCCCATCCCCTCGCACCGTGGAGGACAATGTCACCGGCCATCCAGTCGCCAATCATAAGGCAGGACAGCATTCCGAAGTCATCGTGTTCAGAACCCGAAGTACCTCCGGCATTGTACTGCACCATAAAGGAGTAAAGTCCTGATACATAGGATGCGAGATATTCCGGGTCATTCTCCACCATCTCTGCGGCCTTCTCACCTGTAAGATAGTCGGTAGTCTCGACCCCGAAGTATTTGTCTGAGCAGGAGACGGCTGAGATGACAGCAGCTCCGGCCAGGATGATATTGCGAATCAGTTTCATCATTTTCATTCCTCCCACATTAGAAAGTGATCGATACACCGCCAGATACGGTTCTCAATGCAGAATAATTGAATCCTGTGCTTCCGTTGAACGACTGGCGCACGTCAAGTCCGCGCCTCTTCGACTTGTACCAGAGATTGTCTCCGGTCACATAGATCCTGAGGTTCTGGATTCTGGCGCGTGACATCAGCTTGTCCGGGAAAGTGTAGCCCACTGTGGCGTTCCTTATGCTGATATAGGAAGCCTTCGTCAGGAAGCGGGTTGACATCTGGTTGGCGCCCTGATATGCGTTCTGCACGCGTGGAACGTCAGTGTCGGTATTCAGCGGGGTCCATCTGCGGAAAATATCCTTGTGCCAGTTGGTTCCGAGGGAGCCCGCGCTCATCAGTGAAGAATATCCGGAATCCATGCACCATCCGCCGATCTGATATGCGAACGAGGCACTGAGGTCCACTCCGAAGAACTTGAACGATGTCGTGAATCCTCCGTAGAGGTCAGGGATGGCAGACTTGCCAAGCTTGACCTTGGTTGCCTCCGACACTGATGAGACATAGCTCACCGTCGTGGTACCATCCTCATTCTCAGTATATTTGGCATACATAGGAAGTCCGGATACAGGGTTTACGCCCTTCCACTCGTACAGATAGAAATCGTAGAGGGAGCCTCCCGTGGAGCGGAAATAAGGATATGCCTCATACCCCTCCTTCGGCTTGTCGGAAGGGAGTTTGGTCAATGCATTCCTGTAATGCGTCCCGTTCAAGGTGATGTTCCACTGGAAATTCCTGTGTTTGAAGATGTCGGCGCTGACCTCAAACTCGATGCCTGTGTTCTTCATATCCATATCGTTGACGAGCTGGCTGTTAGGAGAACCCTGGCTGAGGGCAAGCGGCCGGTAGTAGATCATGTCCTTGGTCACCTTTATGAAGAAATCCGCATTCACGCTGATCCTGTCGAAAAAGCGGCTCTCGAAGCCGGCGTTGAAATTGCGGGACTTTTCCCAGGTCACGTCAGGGGCGGCGCGGAATACCCTCTTGATGGAAGGTTCGCCGTCCACTCTCTCCACTGAGTAGAGGTCCTGATAAACCTTTGCAACACCGATATTGTCATTACCCTGGGTACCGTAGCTGGCCTTAAGCCTCAAATAATCCACTGCATTGACTCCGCGAAGGAAGTTCTCCTGCTTCATGTTCCAGGAAAGACCGGCTGACCAGAAGCTTCCCCATCTGCTGTCCGGAGCGAACCTCGAAGAGGCATCCCTTCTGTAAGAAGCTGACAGGAAATACTTTCCACCGTATGAATATTCAGCCCTGCCGAATAATCCCTGAAGAAAATACTCTGCCGTCGAGGAATTGAGGTATTGGTAGAATGCCGCATTGGCGAAATCCGATACCGTAGGATCCAGATAGTTGGTCATCTGTCCGGAAAGTCCGTAGTTGCGGTCCTTCTTGATCTCGTGTCCGAGAAGGACATTGAGGCTGTGGTCTCCGAATGTCGGCGACCAGGTCAGAAGCTGGTTGGTGTTCAATGCGGTATATCTCGACATGGACTGCGAGCCGCGGCCGTTCACTGTCTGGGCATCGCCGCCGGCAGGAGTCTGGAACACGTCCGACTTGGTATTGAAGAGGTCGTATGCGAGATTGACCGTGAATTTCAGATCTTTGAGAATCTGGACGTCAATGTAGCCCCTCGTGGTGAGGTTGTCATTGATAGTCTTGTTCTTGGAAGTCATAAGCTGGCCGTAAGGGTTGGAGAGCTGGCCGAATGCCCTGTTCTCACCCCAGTCATATTCCGGGTCGCCGTTTGCGGCATACTGCTTTTCTCCGGTCTCGAGATCGTATCTGTAAATCGGATAGATCGGAGCGATTGTCTGGCCGAAGAAGAAGAGGTTGTTGTAGGTAGAAGAGCTGCCTCCGCCGTAAGTCTGCTGCACCGTATTTGAATAGGAGAAGTTCAGACCGGCCTTGAGCCATCTGTAGATAGTCTGGTCAACCTTGGCCCTCACCGTTATACGGTCGAAGCCTGAGTTGGGAACATAACCTTCATCATTGAGGTATGATGCCGAGAGATAGACCTGGGTCTTCTCGGTACCACCGGCTATGCTCAGGTTGTACTCCTGACGGACTCCATTGCGGAATACGTCCTTGTTCCAATCATCAGTCCACTTGAGCTCCGATGCGGCTGGATTGAGCTTTCCTGTGCGGGGGTCGATTACCTCGTCGTCATTTATTCCCCTGTAAACATTGTACTTGAGCAGCCTTATCAATGCTCCTGAAGCATAATAGTCGGCCTGGGATGCGCTCATAGGATTCTCCGTCCTGTAATATGCGGCATTGCGGAGAGCCTCCCAGGTCATTTCGTAATACTCACCCGGATTGGTGATCACATCGTATGCAGGCACACCCCGGGAATTGAATCCGGCCTTGGCGTCAAACGACACCCTGACCCTCTCCGCTGTTCCCCTCTTGGTCGTCACCATTATGACTCCGTTGGATCCGCGGGCTCCGTACATCGAGTTTGCGGCAGCGTCCTTCAATACCGTGAGCGATTCTATATCATTGGCTGGCAACGAGTTGAGACTACCCTCATAAGGCACGCCGTCAACCACGATGAGCGGGCTCTGGGATGCTGACACCGAGCCGAGTCCCCTGATGATGATGCTGGAACCGGAGCCCGGAGTGCCGGATGAGCTGGAGGTCTGAAGACCGGATACGGCTCCTTCGAGGGACTTGGAGATGTTGGATGTCTTCATCTTGGCCAGCTTCTCTCCGCTCACCTGCGAGGCCGAACCCACGAACGAGGACTTCTTCTGTACTCCGTAAGCCACTACGATTGTCTCGTCAATGCTCTCCGAATCGGGCTCGAGGGCGGCATTGAGGACATTCTCGCGGCCAACCTTCGCCTCCTGGCTGAGATAGCCTATCGAGCTGAAAACCAATGTCGAACCCTGCGAAGCTGCGATTTCATAATTACCGTCCGCATCAGAGGATACGCCATTCATCGTGCCCTTGACCATAACTGACGCGAAAGGAATACCCTCCCCTGTCTTCGCATCGGAAATCTTACCTGTGACGGTCTGGGCTATAGCCTGCAACTGGATGAGAGGAAGCAGGAATATCAATGATAATATGAACTTCTTCATCATTCCTATCTGTTAATTTTTCCGAAATTGCCGGATGATGCCGGCATAATGAACATCCTCGGGCTCGCAGCCGATGTCGCGGACTTCTTCGCCATCGTGAAAGGCAATGCCGGATAGGAAGAAGAGAACGAGAACAGCTGGGACTTGTCCAGAGCCTGTGCAAAGTAGCCCATCGATGTTATTGAAATGGACTGGCCCTGGATTTCAAGGGTTCTGCCCGTTACTGTGGCATTGCCCGCACCGGACATTGCCGCCACTGCGATTCCGTATGAATTGTCCGCTCCCGACATCAGCACATCTATGCCTGACATTCCATAGAATCCCAGAACGCAGGATACGCTTACATTCTGTTCATTGCGAACATTCACCTCTCCCAGATCGCAGGCTATGAACCTGAGGTTGCCGGTTTCCGGGTCGAGTTCCGCCAATGCAGGGAATTTGTCGAAGTCCGAGATTCCCTCCCAGCCATAGACTTTGTAGAGATTGTCACCTTCCTCGCGGTCATCCTCTATGGTGATATTGTACCTGACCTTGCTGTCACCAACAGTCCAGTCCCCGAGCCAGGCCTTGTACTCCTCCGTCATCTCCGGCAATGTCACTTCGAAATCAGGCGACACTGCATACTTGCCGGAAGGTGCTCCGCTGACCTCTACACCGATGGCATACGCATTGTACAGACCCGTTGACCGGAGGTTGTATCCTTCCCTGACGGAAGACCTGTAGGCAATGTCAGCCCAGGTGTAGTTCGTTCCGTAAACCTCATTGTACTGCCCGATGTAGGCTGTCATATAGGCTGCGGCATCGATGAGGAACTGGTCGAACTGACCGTCATAATACTTCATGCTCTCCTTGGACATCACCATTATGAAATACATCTCGGAAGATGCCGTCGTACAGGAGATTACCTGACGGTATCTGTTGGTGGTCTCCCCGCTTGTGATCTCGCCTTCCCCCTCGCACACGATGTTCCAGTCAGGGTTCAGCATCGGATCGACAGGCCGCATCGCCGTCTTGAAAACTATCTCTGCAGGATCGCCGAGGACAGCTCCGTCTCTTACATTCATCACCACGGCACGGTACCTTGTGTAATGGGTAAGGCCTGTGAACTCCTTGGTAAGATTTCCGCTCTGCAGTTTTGAATCGATGTCTACTACAGAGGAAACTATTGATTGACAAAGAGTTCCGAGCGGCGTATCCAGATCTTTCGTCAGAAAGATATACCACTTGTCAGAACTGTCACCTGTCGTGGTGACCTTGACAAGAGCGCTCCTGTCGGTAGGCTCGACTACAAGGCTGAGAGAGAGTTTCGGGACACCCTTTACCGTAGAGAATCTGCAGGAGCCGGGATTGCCGTACAAAGTCCCGTCATCATTCAGGCCGAACACTATATATCTATATTCGGTTCCTGATGACAGACCGGTGAGAGTGAGCACGCGCTTGGCCCCCTGCTTCAGCTGAGACTTGATTTCGACTCCGCTTCCGGCAAGACGCCTCGCTTCCCTGTTGACGAGGGAATTGACATCCGCACCCACATCCGTGGTCGCAAAACCGTAATAGGTAGCCCTGTCATTGCCGTCATGGGTAATAACTATCCTCGCTCCATCCGAAGTTTCAGACTCCGAAGCGACCGAGAACTGGATTCCGGAGAATTCCGGAGACTCAGGGTTCCTGACTTCTTCATTGCATCCCGCAACAATGAAGACTGACACTGCCATTCCGACGTTTGTCAGGAACCGGAAAATGGTTCTTTTCATCCAAATACAATTACTGTTAAATTTCTACGGATGCAAATATATAAATTAATCTAAAATTATTGAATTTCTTTGATTTCGAAAGCATAATTCATTAATACATAAAGATTTATAAGCACTATTTACTGCCAGTAGCGAAGGGAAACATTCTCTTCCGCAAGGGCAAAATATTGTATTTCAGAACTTTATGCATCAGAAAAGTTCAAAAAAAAAATGTCACGTTATTGACCCGGAAGTTTTATTTATCTGCCAAAATGATTAAATTTGCGGACCAATTGTCAGAAATATATCAACTTAAACCAAAAAATATGCTGGAAAATAAGAAAAGAGTGTACCGTTTCGGAGGCAAGACGGCTGAAGGTAACGGTGCCATGCGTGAACTCCTCGGAGGCAAGGGCGCGAATCTCGCTGAGATGAACCTTCTCGGAATGCCTGTTCCTGCAGGATTCACCATTACCACAGAATGCTGTGCCGAGTACTATGCTCTCGGCGGTGGCTACACTGACGAGCTCAAACAGGAAGTTGCAGAGGCCCTCGCAGCCACTGAGAAGATCATGGGCAAGAAATTCGGAGATCCTTCCGACCCTCTTCTCGTCAGCTGCCGTTCCGGCGCGAGAAGTTCCATGCCGGGAATGATGGACACCATCCTCAACATCGGACTCTGCTCGGCTACTCTTCCGGGAATGATCAAGAAGACCGGCAATCCGCGCTTCGTTTACGATGCATACCGCCGTCTCATCATGATGTACTCCGACGTCGTCATGGAGAAGGCAGAGGGAATCGAGCCTGAAGACGGCCAGGGCATCCGTCAGCAGCTTGACAGGATGATGACCGAGCTCAAGGAGAAGAAGGGCTACAAGGCCGACACCGACATTACCGCAGACGAGCTCAAAGACCTTTGCGAGCTCTTCAAGGCCAAGGTAAAGGAAGTTCTCGGAGTAGATTTCCCTGACACTGCAGAGGCTCAGCTCTGGGGTTCCATCGGCGGCGTATTCAAGTCCTGGAACGGAAAGCGCGCCATCACATACAGAAAGATCGAGAAAATTCCTGATGACTGGGGAACAGCTGTCAATGTCCAGTCCATGGTATTCGGAAATATGGGTGACACCTCGGCAACAGGTGTGGCATTCTCCCGCAACCCTGCAAACGGTGACAACAAGTTCTACGGCGAGTGGCTCATCAACGCCCAGGGCGAGGATGTGGTTGCCGGAATCCGTACTCCTAACCCTCTCAACGAGGCTACCAAGTCCGAGAAGAACAAGGACCTCCAGTCACTCGAGACCGCAATGCCTGAGGTTTACAGGGAGCTCGACGAAATCCGCACTCATCTCGAGAACCACTTCCACGACATGCAGGACATCGAGTTCACCATTCAGGAAGGCAAGCTCTGGATGCTCCAGTGCCGTATCGGCAAGAGAACAGGTCTTGCAGCTCTCCAGATGGCCACAGACATGCTCGCAGAGGGCATGATCGACGAGAAGACAGCTGTGATGAGAGTTTCTCCTGCACAGCTCGACGAGATTCTCCACCCTATCCTCGATCCTGCTTCAGAGAAGAAGTGCAAGGCTATCGCACAGGGTCTTCCTGCATCTCCGGGCGGAGCGGTAGGTACTCTCGTGTTCACCCCTGAGGACGCAGTTGCAGCTGCAGCCGAGAAGCGCAAAGTCATTCTCGTCCGCGAGGAGACCTCTCCGGAGGACATCGAGGGAATGAGGGCAGCAGCCGGAATTCTCACAGTACGTGGCGGCATGACATCACACGCCGCTCTCGTAGCCCGCGGATGGGGCAAGTGCTGCATCGTAGGCTGCGACGCAATGAAGATTGACCTTGCAGGCAAGAAGGTTACCTTCGCCGGCACTGATACCGAGTTCAAGGAAGGCGACTGGTTCAGCCTCAACGGCGCCAAGGGTCTCGTCTACAATGCAAAGATCGAGACAATGGACGCTTCCGAGAATCCTCTCTTCGTACAGTTCATGGCCCTCGCCGACAAGTTCCGCAAGCTCGGAATCAGGACCAATGCAGATACTCCTGAGGATGCAGCCAAGGCTGTTTCATTCGGTGCAGAAGGCATCGGTCTCTTCCGTCTCGAGCACATGTTCTACGGAAAGAATTCCGAAACTCCTCTCGCAAAGCTCCGCAAGATGATTCTCTGCGACACAGACGAGGAGAGAAAGGCAGCCCTCACTGAGCTTGAGCCATTCATCAAGGCATCCGTGAAGAGCACCCTCAAGATCATGGACGGCAAGCCGGTAGTATTCCGTCTCCTCGACCCGCCTCTCCACGAGTTCGTTCCTCATACAGACGAGAAGAAGGCAGAGCTCGCCAAGGAGCTCGGCATAACTCCTGAGGAAATCGAGAAGCGCGGCGAGTCCCTCCACGAGGTCAACCCTATGATGGGTCACAGAGGAGTCCGTCTCCACGTTTCCTTCCCTCTCATCGCAGAGGTAGAGTACAGGGCCATCTTCACAGCGACAGCCGAGCTTCAGGCAGAAGGCCTCAACCCGATGCCGGAGATCATGATTCCTGTGACCATATCCGCCCGCGAGCTCAGCTTCCAGAAAGCTATCTGCGACAGAGTAAAGGCAGAGGTAGAGGGCAAGTTCAGCACCAGCATCGACTATCAGTTCGGTACAATGATCGAGATTCCTCGTGCCGCCCTCACCGGCGACAGGATGGCAAGGACCGCAGAGTTCTTCTCATTCGGTACCAACGACCTCACCCAGATGACATTCGGCTTCTCACGCGACGACGTGGGTACCTTCATGGGCGAATATCTCGGCAACAAGCTCCTGGATGCAGATCCGTTCAAGACCATCGACACCAAGGGTGTCGGCAAGCTCGTCGAGTACGGTATCCAGTCCGGAAGGTCCAAGAGGCCTGAGCTCAAGTGCGGCGTCTGCGGAGAGCACGGTGGCGATCCTGATTCAATCAAGTTCTTCAACAGAATCGGCATCGACTACGTATCCTGCTCACCGTTCCGCGTGCCGATCGCACGTCTGGCAGCCGCGCAGGCAGCTATTGCACAGAGCAAGTAGTTCACTGACATGGGATATGGAGGGTGGCTGAAGAGTCACCCTCTTTCCATTCCGGGCCATCAGAAGGCCACGGGCAACTATTCAATAAAATGCAAAAACCGATGAAGCGTATCTATATCATTATCCTATGTGCCAGCCTTATGGCCGGCTCCATATCGTGTCATTACGGAGAGCGGGCTACAGAACACGAGAATCCCGGCAATGTGGACGATAACAAAGAGACCGGTGACGAAAAACCAGACGGGGAAGCCGACGCCGGGAACGATGTCGTCATTCTCTTCACCAATGACCTTCACAGCCAGATCGAGCCGATCGGGAAAGACGACACGTACAATCCGGACAAGGGCGGTGTTGCCAGAATCAAGGTATTGGTTGACAGTGTCAGGGCGGCTGAGAAGGCCGTGATTGTGGCCGATGCCGGGGATTTTGTGCAGGGCACCTATTATTTCACCTGCCTCGGAGGCGACGTGGAAATGATGGTCCAGAAGGAAATCGGCTATGATGTCCGGACTATCGGCAATCACGAATTCGACAAGAAGATTCCGGGCCTGAAGCATATGTTTTCCCTCAATGAGGTCACAACGGTAAGCTGCAATTACGATTTCAGCAGGACCTTATTGGCAAACGACGTCAAGGAGTCGGCCATCATCGAAGCAGGAGGTCACAAGATCGGATTCCTCGGGCTCGGAGTGAGGCTGAGCGGCCTCGTTGCACCGAATGCCTGCGAGGACGTGGACTATTCCCTGCCGCTGAACAAAGCTGACAAGATTGCCAAAGAGCTGAAGGCCAATGGCGCAGAAATGGTAATAGCACTTTCCCATCTGGGATACAACAGCGATGTGACCTTTCCGTACTATGACAGCGGTGTAGCTGCTCAGACGGAGAACATTGACTTCATTATCGGTGGACATACCCATACGTTCATGATGAAGGAGCAATATGTGGAGAATGAGGCTGGCAATGCCGTTCCTATCGTCCAGACCGGCAGTAAAGGCATCTACCTGGGATATATGAAGATTCATCTGGACAAGGTCGGGAAGCAGAGATTCTCCTACCGCCTGATTCCGGTGGATTCCAGGCTTGACAGCAGGATTGACCCGGCATTCGCAAGCAAGCTGGGCTATTATTCCGAACAGCTGAAAAAGTCAATGAACGAGGTACTTGGATACTGTCCGTCAGCCTTGAGGAAAGGCAGTCCGCAAGGGACTCTCGGCAACTGGGCGGCCGACTCAATGGTTGAGATGTGCGAGGATGTCTTCGGAGTGACTCCTGACCTTGCGATTTGCAACAATGGAGGACTCCGGGCCGAGATCCCGAAGGGAAATGTGACCAGGTCGGACATTTACGCAGTCTTCCCGTTTGACAACAAGATGACATTGCTTGAGCTCACCGGGACGTCACTTCTGAAGTTCTTCGATTCAATGGCAGTCTATACAGAGCCTCTGAGTGCGGGAGTGCGGCTAGTCATAAAGGACGGTGCTGTAAAAAGCGTAAGTGTCGGAGGCAAGGCAATCGACCCGAAGGCGAAATACAAGATTTGTACAATAGACTACCTGGTCGAAAGCGGAAGGCATTCCCTGGATGAGAACACTTCCCGCCAGGACAGTGCGGAATACTTATATGACCTATTCTGTGACCATGTCAAGAAGATCACGGCAAGGGGCGGAAGGCTGCAGGCGGACATTGATGACAGGGTTACGGTATTATAATTTGCAGATTTGGAGGAATGACAAATTATTCTTACATTTGCATTCCTTTCGGATACAGGTAGAAACAGCTTCCAAAGGTTTCTTCCGATGACGGGCTCCTGTTATAAGCCTTCCGAAGGGTTTTGCGAGCGTGTTGTAATTGGTAGCCAAGCCAGACTTAGGATCTGGTGCCTTTGTGCGTATGGGTTCGAGTCCCTTCGCTCGCACAAAAAAAGCAGCCGGAATGGCTGCTTTTTTTGTCCCGCGAAGGGACAGAGTCTTCGTATCCCCAGTCCTTCGGACAGCCCCAGGGCACGGGGAATGCTTTCCCCGATATCCCCTTCTGTCGCTTCGCTCCTGCGCTCGCACAAAATAGCAGCCGGGATGGCTGCTTTTTTATTCTTCATCCTCGGGCATATTGCCGGCGTAAGCCTTCCACTTGCTGATGAGGGCGCGCATATCGGCAGGGAGTTCGGAATCGAAACGGATGAACTCGCCCGTACGCGGATGGACAAAGCCCAGAGTCTTCGCATGAAGGGCCTGCCTCGGACAGATGTCAAAACAGTTGCGGATAAACTGCTTGTATTTGGAATAGATTGTTCCCTTGCGGATCTCAGAACCGCCGTAGCGGGTATCATTGAAGAGAGGGTGACCGATATGGCTCATATGCACCCTGATCTGATGAGTCCTGCCGGTCTCCAGGCGGCATTCCACCACAGTCACATAGCCATAGCGTTCAAGCACACGGTAATGCGTGACCGCATGCTTGCCCTTGTCCCCTTCGGGATAAACCTTGAAGCGGAGACGGTCATTCGGGTCGCGGCCGATATTGCCGGTAATGGTACCCTCGTCCTCCTTGATATTGCCCCAGACCACTGCAACATACTTTCTCTCGATAGTATGGCGGAAGAACTGCCCTGCCAGATCGAGCTGGGAATCATCATTCTTCGCCACTACCAGAAGTCCGGAAGTATCCATATCAATCCTGTGTACCAGCACACCCATTCTGTCATCCTTTGCATCCGGGCCCTGGGAAATACCCAGATGGAAAGCAAGAGCATTGACAAGAGTCCCCTCGAAATGACCGTGCCCCGGGTGAACCACCATACCGGCAGGTTTGTTGACGACCAGAAGGTCATCATCCTCATATACTATGTCGAGCGGGATATCCTCCGGAAGCACCTCGAAACCCCTTCTTTCGTATGGCATCACAAAGCGGATGACATCACCGGGGCGCACTATCATATTGGCCTTGGCAACTTTGTCTCCGAGACGGACATAGCCATTCTTTATTGCACACTGCACCCGGTGGCGGGAAGTGTCCATAAGATGGCAGGCCATATACTTGTCAATGCGGAGCGGAGTCTGCCCCACATCCACATTGAGCCTGAAATGCTCGAACATCCCCTGCTCGTCATCCTCCACCGAGGATTCATCACCGGCAGCACCCTCCAGAGCCAGGTCGGAAGCTCCACTCTCCCCTACCTCGACATCCTCCTCACCGGAAGCAAATAGCGTATCTTCAAACTTCTCCATCACCAATCCTATTTTCCTTCAAGTTTCAGGTACAATGTCACACCGGAACCCTTGGTAACAGAATACTCGGACGGCTCCGGTGTCTGCCTATAAACAACTGCATCTAAGGAATCGCTGTAATTCTTCACATTCTTGTCAAATTTCAATCCGCTTATATTCAAAGAATTGTCAAGCACAGCATCCACTGCCCGCAGATACCTCATTCCCTTCACATCCGGAACCATTGTCTCATCATCATCCGAAAGTCCGACAACGAGGTCAATGACAGAGCCGCTGTTGATCATCACGCCCTTGCCGATATCCCTGCCACGATACTGCTGCTTCAGCACATAATTTGTCGCAATATCCGGAGTATAACGGAGCTTGCCAAGCGTCAGTCCACGGGAAACGAGCTCAGCCTTTGCCTGCCTCATTGAAAGTCCAACGAGATCCGGCATTGACACCTTCTTCGGGGTCTTTGAATTGATAGTCAGCATAATACGCCTCCCTTCCTTGACCTTTCCGCCAGCCTTTGGAACCTGCGAAAAAACCAGTCCGCGGCCCATCTTCCGCACATAGACAGAATCCGTAACCTCCACTCTGACGCCTACGGCAGCCGCCTCCATGAGCACATCCTCCACCGACCTGTTAGTAAAGTCAGGCACAGTAATCTCCTTTCCGTGACGGGTTCCGATATTGAGAAGAATCGAGGCACCGAGGACAAGGACCAATATTGAAGCCGCTGCAAGAAGCAGATTCTTCACTATCCAATTGCTGAAAAAACCTTTAGTATCCATTACAAAACCAATTATCTGAGAAAAAGAATATCAAGCACTCCCTCCGCGACAAGTGCAATGCCAATGATAATCACAATCACTCCCGCCGCCCTGTTGAGCCAGAGCAAAGTACTGAGCTTGAAGTTCTTGCGAAAACGGCTGAAGGCCCACGAGAACAAAAACCAATACAGGGCGGAACCTCCGCTGAGGGAAAGCAGAATCGGTGCGACCCGGAAGTCGTGCGGTTCAAGCTGAATGCCGAAGAATGCGAACAGGGCGAAAATGACAAATATAGCCCCGGGGTTTGAAATGCCCATAATCACCGCCTGAAAGAAATCCTTCAGGGAATACGATGGTGTCTGATGCTCCTCCTTCATTTTCCGGAACGGGTCCTTGAAAGCCATGCTGCAACCGAGAAGAATGACAATAATGCCGCCTCCAACCATGATAAGGATACGATGATCCTCAATGAAGGACTCCGCGAAAGCCAATGCGAACATAGCTATGACCGCATACAATGTATCTACCAGACAGGCCCCGAGCCCGGCCATGAAACCTGCCCTGTGGCCCTCGCTCAGGGATTTCTGCAAGACAAGAATCGCTATCGGCCCGAGCGGGACCGAAGCGCAGATGCCGATGAGAAGGCCTTTCAATATGTCGAGCATCATAAAATCCATCGTCCAATGATTGACAACTTACAAAGATAATGAAATATTTCATATCTTTGCCTGATTGAAATTCCCTATGTATGAAACCGAGAGTAAATGATAAGAATGGCAAACCGGAAACCTCACGCACGACAGTGAGAATTATGGCAATCTTGCTCGCATTATTCGTCATCCTGGCTTCGCTGCCGTTTCTTGTCCCGCATACAGGCCTTCTGTCATTGTTCTGCCTCGTCCCTCTGCTCTGTATGGAGTATATCGGAACCGAGAACGGGGTCAGGAGAATGTGGCTCTGGCATTACTCAGCCTTCGTACTCTGGAATGCTGCCACCACCTTCTGGGTCTGCAACGCCACAGTGGGTGGCGGACTGTTCGCCATCTTCGCCAATGCCTTACAGATGTCATTGATTTTCGGCATTTTCAGATGGAGCAGGAGGGTTCTCAAAGGCATTCTCCCATATATTTTCCTCGCATTCCTCTGGATTGCCTGGGAATATTGGTATCTGACATCTGCACAGATTTCCTGGCCTTGGCTCGTGCTCGGCAACTCGTTTGCAAGGACAACCTCATTGATACAGTGGTATGAGTTCACCGGAGTCCTCGGCGGCAGCCTGTGGATCTGGACCTGCAACCTCGGCCTTTTCGGTCTGATGATGTGGGTCGCAACAGGAAAAATCAGGACTTCCGGCAGAGTGGCCCTGATCAGCCTGCCTCTGATGTACATTCTCCTGCTGGTTGTTCCCCCTGTATGTTCCATTCTAAGATACAAGGCCAGGGACATTGAGCCGGACAGCACTCTGGACGTGATTGTACTGCAGCCCAACATTGACCCATACCATAAATTCGAGGCCCTGACACAGAGCCAGCAGAATGCAATCCTCCTCAAGGAGTTCGATTCCGCATTGTCCGGAAACGTGTATGACAGCACGGGAATGGTCCTCGCCCTAGCCCCGGAGACATTCACGGGCGGGGTAATCAACGGGAAGATTGAGGAAACCAGCATCACCTGGAGGCAGTTCAAGGCATATCTGGAAGACAAGCCGGGAATGAATCTCCTGTTTGGCGCATCGACTTACGACTATACTTTTTCGAAACAAGCTCCTTCTTACAATGCGAGGAAATGCCGTGACGGCAGCTGGGTAGAATCCCACAACTCCGCCATAATAATGGACCGAAGCGGAGAAACGGAGATATACCACAAGTCCAAGCTTGTTGTAGGCGTGGAAATGATGCCATACCCGGCATTCTTCAGCAAAATTGACAATATGCTCGGCGGCGTAATCGGCAGATGTGTGGGTCAGGATGAGGTAAGCCTGCTCGACTGCGTGCGCAGGGACAGCCTCGGTCAAGTCACGGAGAGAGTCCCGATAGGCTGTGCAATATGCTATGAATCAGTATATCCGGAGCATTGCATCGAATATGTGAGAAAGGGCGCAAGGCTACTCACCGTCATCACGAATGATGCCTGGTGGGGCAACACCCCCGGATACCGTCAGCACCTGAGCTATTCCGCATTGAGGGCCATTGAAACCGGCAGATATATTGTCAGGAGCGCCAATACCGGAATCTCTGCAATCATCAACCCGAGAGGAGACATTCTCGAGGAAACCGGATGGTGGAAGCCGGCCCACATTGTATCAGAGGCAGGTCTGGAGGACAATGAGACATTCTTCGTGACATACGGGGACATTACCGGAAGAATATGCTCTCTGATGGCGATAATGATAATGATGAGTGTCGCTGTCAGGGCCTTCGTCGCACGCCGTCAGGAGAAGCAGGCATAAGATTTGGCTTATATTTCCGAGGAAAGATTGTAAAATCAAAAGAACCCGGGCGGGTCCTGACTGTCAGTCAAGTTTCCCGCCCCGGTCATCATAAAATTCATTCTGCAGTACGCTGAAGTCCAGCACTTCCTGAAGCTGGATCTTGCATTTGTACTTCCGTTTCCATTTCCTCAGATATGAGTTGAAGCCCCTCGAAAGGAATGCGCCGAGAATCGGGCTGGTCTTCAACGTAAAGCTCTTGAGTTTGAGTTCGTCCGTATAATAGGCGATGCGTCTTTCAATCTCCTCGTCAATAAGGATGCTGGAAGAAATCTTGCCCGTTCCGTGACAGAGAGGGCATTCCTCAGTGGTGTCAATGACAGTCACCGGGCGTATTCTCTGCCTGGTAATCTGCATCAGGCCGAACTTGGTCAGAGGAAGCACGTTGTGCTTCGCCCTGTCACCCTGCATAAGCTCCGTCATATACTTGTAGAGCCCGTTCTTGTGCTCCTGGGTCTCCATATCGATGAAATCCACGATGATGATTCCACCCATATCCCTGAGCCTCAGCTGCCTGGCAATCTCTTCCGCCGCATAGCGGTTCACCTCATAGGTATTTTCCTCCTGGTCGGTAGTCTTTGCGCGGATACCGCTGTTCACGTCCACGACATTGAGTGCTTCCGTAGATTCTATCACGAGGTATGCACCCTGCTTGATCGGCACAACCTTTCCGAAAGAACTCTTCATCTGACGCGTCACCTCGAAATGGTCGAAAATCGGATCCTTTCCATCGTAGTACTTCACGATTTTCTCCTGCTCGGGTGAAATCTGCGCAATATATTTCTTTATCTCGTCGAGCTCCTTCTTGTCATTCACGTAAATATTTGAGAATGAGTCATTGAAGAGGTCCCTGAGCACGGTAGTGGTCTTGCTGTATTCAGTAAACAGCGGCTGGATGCCCTTGGAATGGGAGAGCTTGCTCCACGAACCTTCCCACTTGCTGATGAGGGACTTAAGCTCGGATACCAGAATAGCGGCGTTCTTTCCTTCCGCCGCAGTGCGGATAATCGCTCCATAATTGACGGGAAGAATGCTGCGGACAAGAGTCTCAAGACGTTTCTTCTCCTCTTTGGACGATATTTTCTGGGAAATGCTCACTTTCTTCGCGAAAGGGAGGAGTACGATATTGCGTCCTGCCAATGAAATCTCAGCAGTGAGCCTTGACCCCTTGGTCGATATAGGCTCCTTGACAATCTGGACCATCACCATCTGTCCCTGTGTCAGGACTTTGTCAATCTGTCCCTCCTTCGCGAGAATAGGACCGAGCTCAATGCCCGAGAACAAGTCTCCCGCATTCGTGTTGGGATTTGACTTCTTGACGAACTGGTCGAACGCATCGAAGTACAGACCAAGGTCAAGATAATGGATGAATGCCTCCTTCTCGTCCCCGATGTCAACGAATGCTGCATTCAGCGCCGGCATAATCTTCTTCACCTTTCCGAGGAAGACATCGCCCACAGTGAAGCTGTGATCCGTAAGGGATTCCTTGTTGAACTCGATGAGCTTGTGGTTGTCCATCAAAGCGAGCTGAACCTCGGTCTCCCTGACATCGACAATCAGATCTTTTACTGATTCCTTTTCAGACTCCATTAGGATAACAATATTAGGGTACGCGGGGATGGATGCCCGAAGCACCATCCTCATCAAAACAACAGAAGAGGCCGTCCGGACTACCGGTCAGCCTCTCTCTCTTAGCAGACTGCTAAAATGGCAGACACTGAAAAATTACTTCTTCTTATGTCTGTTCTTGCGCAAACGTTTCTTACGCTTGTGCGTAGCCATTTTATGCCTTTTATGCTTCTTTCCGTTTGGCATAGGTCAAAAAATTAAATGTTATTTCTTTACACTTGCTACGAAAACCTTGGCCGGCTTGAATGCTGGAATATCGTGTGCCGGAATGGTCAATGTAGTATTCTTGGTGATGTTTCTTGCTGCTTTCTCAGCCCTGTGCTTGATAATGAAGCTGCCGAAGCCACGGAGATAAACCGGCTCTCCCTTGGCTATCGAGTCCTTTACGCACTTGGTGAACTCCTCAACAACTGCCTGGACTTTCAGTTTTTCAATTCCGGTCACTTTTGCGACCTCGTTGACGATCTCTGCTTTTGTCATAACAACAATTATTAATTAATATACGTACTCGCGAATGTATCGAATTACAAAGTTAGCAGTATTTTCTTTATATTCAAACTTTTCGCAATTAATTTGTTAAATTTGCAAATGGAAGACAATGAAAAAGTCTCCCCTCGCGGGCACCGTTGCAAGCAATTTTCCTGCCAATCCTGACAGTTCCTACCAATGGCACGGAGATTGACCCATAATGGCAACGCCTTATTCCGGCCCTCCATATTGACAAAATGGCAGACCGGACAGTTTTTTATCTTAACATTGAATATGATGAAGGATTTCAATCAGGATATTTTTGCACCGTCAGGTGCGGAAGTAAGCATTATTCCAGTATCTTCCGGGGAGATGCCGGGAAAGGTGGAGTCGGCTATGCTGCCTGACACCCTGCCTATTCTGGCATTGAGGAACGCCGTCCTCTTCCCGGGAGCCGTATATCCAATCACAATAGGAAGAGAAAAGTCAATGAGACTCATAGATGAGGCCTACAGCAAGAACGGCTTCATCGGGGCCGTCCCGCAGAATGACGTTATGGTGGAGGATCCTATGGGTGAAGACCTTTTCCCATACGGAACTGTCGCCAGGATTATCAAGACATTCGAGATGCCGGACGGAACCGTCTCCGCAGTGCTCCAGGGCCTCAAGCGGTTCGAGATGGGAGAGATTGTATCCACCCAGCCATATCTCAAGGCAAAGGTACAGTATCTTGAGGACGTGGATGCGGATATGTCGCATCCGGACATAAGGGTCATAGCAGATTCGCTCAAGGAAAAGGCGTCCGAGATTATCGCTTCCTCATCTTTCGCGCCGAAAGAGGCCGCCAACGCATTGAGGAACATTGACGATTTCACATTCCTCGTCAACTTCATCGCCACCACAATAGATGTCGAGAATTTTGCCGACAAGGCGGCATTGCTCAAGTATGAGTCCCTGAAAGTCAGGGCAATGAATCTTCTGAACGTACTTGAGGTCCAGCTTCAGCTGCTGCATATCAAGAACGAGATCAACACCAAGGTCAAGTCCGAGATCGACCAGCAGCAGAGGGAGTACTACCTCAACAACCAGCTCCGCACCATCCAGGAAGAGCTCGGAATGGAT
>JALFFZ010000136.1 GCA_022777585.1 Bacteroidales bacterium
CACTGCCGTGCATCATAACGCATTCGATTTCATTGAATTATGCCGGGAGAAATTCGACATTGTCTTTGCCGATCCACCTTACAGCCTCGAGGGCGTGGAGACATTGCCGGACAGGATTCTCGGAGCAGGCCTGGTCTATCCGGAGAGATACCTGATTCTGGAGCACGGCAGCGAGCACTCCTTCAGGGAGCATCCGTGCTTCGTGAAGGAGAAGGTGTACGGAAGGGTGCATTTCAGCTTTTTCGAGCCAAAGTAAGCCATACCTGATCAAGCCCCTGAGCGTCAGGCCTTTCTGCAATGCTTCCAGACCAGGAAAATCACGATTGAAAGGAAGAAGATGCTTATACCCAGGGACCAGTTCCAGTCATCAGGAAGATTGAAACCGATCTTTGCAATCAGTATATAGGTAACGCATACGGCAGTCATGAAGGCGGCCGGAATCATGCCGATCAGATATGCGCATCCCTTCTTGTTCAATGCCAGATAAACAGTAACTGTCCAGAGGGAAAATACCGCCAAGGTCTGATTTGCCCATCCGAAATATCTCCAGACCACATTGAAGCCATCAGCATCAGCCACATAATATGCAAGCATTCCTGATACCACCAGGAAAAGCGGAATGCAGATGAGGATGCGGTTCCTGACTGGTTTCTGATCCAGCTTGAGGAAATCTGCAATGATGAGACGGGCGCTCCTGAAGGCGGTATCACCGCTGGTGATCGGGGCGGCAACTACGCCGAGAAGGGCAAGCACTCCACCCAGTACACCGAGCCAGCTCATTGAAACCTTTCCTACAACAACAGGTGCGGCTGCACTCAGATCGGAACCGACCGCTGCAGCTCCCCCGTCATAGAAGAAATAGGAGGAAATAGCCGCCCAGATCAGGGCTACGATACCTTCGGTTATCATTGCCCCGTAAAACACAGGTCTGCCGAGCTTTTCATCCTTTATGCATCTGGCCATAAGCGGGCTCTGTGTGGCGTGGAAGCCGCTGACCGCTCCGCAGGCTATGGTAATGAAGAGGCATGGGAAGATCGGCTGGCCGGAAATGAGGCCGGAAGCCTCTCCCATATTGGAAATGCCGTCCCAGATTTCCGGAATTGAAGGCCATTTGATGAAGAGGCATACCATCAAGGCTATGGCCATGAAAATCAATGCGAATGCGAAAATCGGGTATATTTTGCCGATAATCTTGTCAATCGGCAGCATCGTGGCACACACATAATATATGAAAATGACTGCCACCCAGAGCATTATGGCCTTGGTGGAGCCATCACCGGCCAAATCGCCAAGTATGAGGGCGGGACTGTATACGAAAACTGTTCCCACCAGAAGGAGGACCAGGATTGAGAACACGAGGAGAACCTTCTTGGTGCCCTGACCGAGATAATGTCCGACTATGTCAGGCATTCCGGCTCCGTCGTGGCGGACTGAAAGCATTCCCATAAGATAGTCGTGCACGGCTCCTGCGAAGATGCATCCGAAAACTATCCAGAGATAGGCGGCAGGACCGAATTTGGCTCCCATTATCGCTCCGAAAATAGGTCCCGTTCCGGCAATGTTGAGGAACTGGATCATAAAGATCTTCGGAGTCGGCATAGCAATGAAGTCCACCCCGTCCGGGTGGGCCACTGCCGGAGTCTTCCTGGAGGAGTCCGGTCCGAATACACGTTCTACAAACGCTCCGTAAAAGAGATATCCTGCGATGAGGAGAATCAGACTGATTATGAATGAATACATCTTCGGTTGGTTTATCTTGAGTCTGCGAATATAGCAAAAATCCGCTTAAATTATTCTAAACGTCTTCTCAATAAGTTCAAATATGGCACTATTGGTGCACACCCGGAGTATATTCACGGACAATTGCTATATTTGTATTGCAGGACCCGGAGGTGCGGGAATCAAGCAGGTCCCATCCCTGCGGATTCTGATTGCCCCGGACAGATCATGTCGAACAATAACACATTCTAATTTATCAATAAATGAAAACATTCTACAGAATTGCAGCCGCAGCGCTCCTGGCATTCCCTATTGCGGGAAATGCACAGAACTGGGCGCCTGCAGGCGACAACATCAGGTCCGTATGGGCCGAGCAGGTATCTCCTGAAAATGCGCTTCCAGAATATCCCAGGCCTCAGATGGTCCGTGGTGAGTGGAAATCCCTGAACGGTCTCTGGGACTACGCAATTACGGCCGGCACAGCCTGCTGCCCTTCATCCATGGATGGCAGCATTCTCGTCCCTTACCCGATTGAGTCTTCTCTTTCAGGAGTCGGCCGTACTGTCAAGCCTGATGAAACCCTATGGTACAGGACAAGTTTCCAGACCCCGAAAGAGTGGAAAGGCAGGAGAACTCTTCTTCACTTCGGAGCAATAGACTGGAAAGCTGAAGTATATGTCAATGACATTCTCATCGGTGAGCATACCGGAGGATTCACCGAGTTCTCTTACGACATCACCCCTTACCTCAATGCCAAGGGCAGCCAGAGCCTTGTAGTCAAGGTTACTGACGCCACGGACAAACCGGGCACATTCCAGCCTCGCGGAAAGCAGGTTTCCAAGCCGAAGGGCATCTGGTACACCCAGGTGACCGGCATCTGGCAGAGCGTATGGATGGAGGCCGTTCCGGAGACAAGAATCAATTCATACCGGGCTGAGGCCCAGCTTTCAAGCAGCACTCTGACCGTTCACACAGACCTGAAGAATGCCGCAGAGGGCGACATTGTCGTGGCCGAGCTCCTGGACGGAAAGGAGGGATACGGCACGGAATCCCCATCAACCAAGGTAATCGCCACCGCGAAGGCTGCCGCCGGCTGCCCTGTCAGGATTGCCGTGAAGGACGTTAAGACATGGTCCCCGGAATCACCTTATCTCTATGGTCTCCGCATCTCGATTGTTCGTGGCGGACAGACTGTTGACAAGGTTGAAGGCTACGCTGCAATGAGGGAAATCTCAATAGTCAAAGATGCTCACAACTACAAGAGAATGGCCCTCAACGGCAATCCTCTCTTCCAATATGGGCCACTTGACCAGGGATGGTGGCCGGATGGACTTTACACCGCACCGACCGACGAGGCCCTCAGATATGACATTGTAAAGACCAAGGAACTCGGTTTCAATATGATACGCAAACACATCAAGATTGAACCGGCACGATGGTATTACCACTGCGACCAGCTTGGAATGCTTGTCTGGCAGGATATGCCTTCCATTGCAGACAACAGCAAGAACCGCTGGGATGTTTCAGGTTTCGACAAGGGCTACGACTGGGTTATCCCTGAAGCATGGCAGGCCAACTATTACAAGGAGTGGACAGAGATTATGGATGCCAGGATGTCATTCCCCTGCATAGTTGTATGGGTGCCGTTCAATGAGGCCTGGGGCCAGTTCAACACCGAGGAGGTTGCTGCATACACCAAGGCAAAGGACCCTACAAGGCTCGTAAACCCAGCTTCCGGAGGAAACTTCCGCAAGTGCGGTGACATTCTCGACCTTCACCACTATCCTGGTCCGTCCATGTGGATGTTCGACAGCGATTATGTAAATGTTCTCGGCGAGTACGGCGGCATCGGTCTCCCTGTCGAGGGTCATCTCTGGCAGAAGGACAAGAACTGGGGTTATGTCCAGTACAAGAACGGCAAGGAAGTCGAGGACGAGTACGAGAGGTTTGCAAAGCAGCTCGGTGAGTCCGTGGCTGCAGGATGCTCCGCCGCTGTCTACACCCAGACCACTGACGTTGAAGGTGAGGTGAATGGATTCATGACATATGACCGTAAGGTTATGAAGGTCAATGTGGAGCGCATCCGCAAGATTAACGGGAGCGTTATTGAGAAGCTTAGTGTAAATAATGAATTATGAAGTTTATCTTAATTTTAGCAACTATGGGAATACTTTTGTCGACATCCTGCTCTGACAATTGGGCCAGGATCCCTGAAATGTACCGGAACGCCGAAATGAGTCCCGAGGGAAAGGAGGCCCTATTGAGGGAATACAATGCAGAAAAGGCAACCTGGGATGCAGCACTGGCATTTATTGGAAGGTCAGACCTTGATACGTTGAAGGCCGGGAAGCATGAGATTCCCGGGACTGAGGCTTTCGTAAATGTCATTGACTATACAACCAGACTTGAAGGGGATTTCGAGTATCACCGTCAATATATTGATGTTCAGTATATTGTAAGCGGAGGGGAAAAATGTATTGTTTCGCCTTTGACTGACTTGACGGTCAATGTAGAGGATTACAAGGAGAGCGATGACTACGGCATGATGAACGGTCCAGCAGAAGGAGCCCGGATTCAGGAAATAGTCCTTGATCAAGGTATGGTGGGCATATATTTCCCTTTCGATGCGCATATGCCGAATATGGCTGTCGGGGAGACCCCCGAGAAGTCACGGAAAATCGTTGTCAAGATTCCGGTGACACAGAGGTAATATCGGAATGAGAATGACTTTGGAGGATAACAGTCCAAATAAACGAAGAGAAGCCGACCCGAAAGGCCGGCTTCTCTTCGTTTATGTAACTCAATGCTTTACAGCACGCTGAGCACTGCCTCGGCAATGGAATTCAACTTGGTGTCAACGCTGTCGGCACGGCTTGCGAGAATACAAGGAGCTGTGGTACCTACGAGCATTCCGGCCTGACGTACTCCGTCAGCAAGCTTGGAATTGGTCTTCCAGAATACATTGGCGGACTCTATGTTCGGGAACACAAGGCAGTCGGCGTCACCGGCAACAGGGCTGGTGAGCTTCTTGATTTCAACAGACTCCTGGTCAATGGCAACGTCGAGGGCCAGCGGACCGTCAGCGATGCAGCCCTTGATCTGTCCGCGGTCAACCATCTTGGCAAGAGCGGCAGCCTCAAGGCAGGCAGGCATTGAAGCGAGAACCTGCTCGGAAGCGGCTACGAATGCAACCTTCGGCTTCGCAATGCCGAAAGACTTGGCAACCTTCACAACGTAGTTGGTGAGAGTCATCTTCTGCTTAAGGTCAGGAAGCGGAACCACAGCCATATCGGTAAGGAAAATAAGCTTGTGGTAATTCGGGCTCTCGATAACGCCCACATGGCTCAGAAGAGCCTTTGGAGGAAGGAGACCGGTCTCCTTGTTGAGAATGGCGCGGAGGAACTTGTCAGTGCTGCAGAGGCCCTTCATAAGGACATCACCCTCTCCGTCGTGAACCATCTTCACTGCCTGTGCAACAGCCTTCAGCTCATCAGGATTGTCAACAATCTCGAACTTGGCAATGTCAATGCCGTGCTTCCCGCACACATCGGCGATCATCTTTGCATCGCCCACGAGGGTAGCGGTTACGAAACCAAGGTCAACAGCCTTGGAAGCGGCCTCGATAGTGTGCTCATCAACCGCCCAGGCGGCAATCATCTTTTTGCAGATGCCCTTTTCCTTAAGGTCTGCAAAAACGTCTGCGAAACTTGTAATCATAGTATAAATCAGTTTTCTTCTTCACTCATTACAATGTGCATAGTGTCACGGGCAATGACGATTTCCTCGTCAGTCGTTATGAGGGCAACCTTCACCTTCGAGTCAGGGAGAGAAAGCATGGCATCCTCGCCGAAAGCCGTGTTGGCCTCGTAGTCGAACTTCAGTCCGAGATAGGAGAAGTTCTCGCATACCCTGCGGCGGAGACGGCTGTTGTGCTCGCCGATGCCTCCGGTGAACACGATGAGGTCAACTCCATTCATCACGGCTGCAAACTGGCCGATGTACTTGATGACACCGTAAGTCAGCATCTTGAGGGCGAGCTTGCATCTCTGGTCACCGGCATTGGCGCGGGTATCCAGGTCACGGGCATCGGAAGAAACTCCGGAAATGCCGAGGAAACCGCTCTTCTTGTTCATTATCTCGGTCATCTGGTCAGGAGTGAGATTGTCCTTCTTCATCAGATAAGGGATAATGTTAGGGTCAATGCTTCCGCATCTGGTTCCCATAACTACTCCGTCAAGCGGGGTGAAACCCATCGAGGTATCAATGGACTTGCCGTTCAGGACAGCTGTGATTGAGCTTCCGTTGCCGAGATGGCAGGTTATGATTCTGGAATTGTTCACGTCCAGGCCGGCGAACTTGGCACCCTTCTCAGCCACGAACTGGTGGCTGGTTCCGTGCGCACCGTACTTGCGGACCCTGTACTTGGAATAATCCTCGTAAGGAAGGCCGTACATGTAAGCGTATGGAGGAATTGACTGGTGGAATGCCGTATCAAAGGTAACCACTTGAGGCACAGATGGAAGAACCGCCTGCACAGCCCTGATTCCAAGAAGGTGGGCAGGATTGTGGAGAGGAGCGAAATCGCAGCATATCTCAATCTTCTTCATCACATCCTCATTGACAAGGGCACTTGTCGAGAAGAACTCACCGCCGTGCACAATCCTGTGTCCTACGGCCTCAATGTCATCGAGAGACTTGAGAACACCGTGCTCCGCGTCTGTAAGCGCGTCAAGAACGAGTTTCATTCCGACCTTGTGGTCAGGGATAGGAAGGTCAATCACATATTTATCCTTCCCTGTGGCGGTATGCTGGAGGCATCCGGTCTCAAGACCGATTTTCTCCACGAGGCCCTTCGCGAGGACATCATACACGTCGTCATTCTTCATGTCAAGCAGCTGATACTTG
>JALFFZ010000173.1 GCA_022777585.1 Bacteroidales bacterium
GAAAGCCTTTTCTATGTTTTCAGCCCTGATTATCATCTCAATTCAAGTTATGCTAGTTCAAACCTGCCTGATGGTCCAAATGTAGTCATTTTTTTCAACAAAATTTTGCAATGTCGAAAAAGAGGCGTATATTTGCAATCCAATCATCGGGGTGTGGCGCAGTTGGCTAGCGCATCTGGTTTGGGACCAGAGGGTCCTGTGTTCGAGTCACAGTACCCCGACTTGAAAGGAAGAAGGCGACTGAATCATTTCGGACGCCTTCTTTTTTTTATCCATATGCTTCTGATTCCGGGCATACACAGCAGTCCTACATCGTAACCTGAAATAAAATAGCTATTGCTGAAGGCCGCTGTGTAGTTGTCGGAAGGCTCTGACAGAGCGTGGCCGGCCGCGGCCGCGTGAGCGGCTCCCGAAGGAACGAAGTTCAGAAGGGTGGATGAAGCGAAGCGGAACTCTGGCGGAGCCTTCCGACAACTCATCATCCCCATATAGAATACAAGAAACCGACCCTTTTGGGTCGGCTTCTGACTTATTATTGTGCCGTGGATGACGATTAATAATTCTCGGCCTTGATCTGGAAATAGCTCTTGGCGTGCTTGCAGACAGGGCATAGCTCCGGAGCTTTCTTGCCGACTACGATGTGGCCGC
Source organism: Bacteroidales bacterium (assembly GCA_022777585.1). Classification (GTDB taxonomy): domain Bacteria; phylum Bacteroidota; class Bacteroidia; order Bacteroidales; family UBA932; genus Cryptobacteroides. The sequence continues at coordinate 649 of JALFFZ010000173.1, forward strand.
AGTTTGAACACTCCCAGATTGCATCTTCATCCCTTGAGAACACCACGTCGCCATTTACATTGGCAAGAAGCTTCCTGTAGCGCTCCTCGTGTGTCTTTTCGATTGCTCCGACCTTGGAGAAGAGGAATGCGATATCCTCGAAACCTTCCTCCTTGGCTGTCTTTGCGAACTCGTCGTACATTTCTGTCCACTCGTAGTTCTCACCGTCGGCAGCATCTTCAAGATTGATCCTGGTGTCAGGCATTTCGCCTCCGTGAAGGTATTTGAACCAGATCTTTGCATGCTCCTTCTCGTTCAAGGCAGTCTCCTCGAAAAGTTTGCCTATCTGGACATAACCGTCCTTCTTGGCCTTTGATGCATAGTAGAGATACTTTGTGTGAGCCTGTGACTCACCTGCAAATGCAGTTTGAAGATTCTTTTCGGTCTTCGATCCTTTTAATTCTTTCATATTCTGTCTCCTTTATATTTTGGTAATATGATGTTCATTGCAATGTATATGCTGAATATGAGCAGTATAGTCAGCGACCAATGCAGCCTGAATGCGGCCACTATGCAGACTGTCAGTACGGCTGCTGACAGGAAGATTATCCTGAGGACACACGTCCTCCTGTCCTGAACCGTATTCTTTCCGAATTTCATGGAGAACATCGGAATCTCGCTGACCAGAAGCAGGGAAAGTACGATTGACAATGCGGGGATAAACCAGCAGCTATGGCACAATGATGCCAGAATGCTCTCAGGTGACGAGAATGCGAAGCAGGCCAGAGATCCGCATATCATTGCGCAGGCAGGGGTCGGGAGGCCGAGGAATCCGCTGTGCTGGCGTTCGTCAAGATTGAATTTGGCCAGTCTGAGGGCGGAGAATACTGCGATTGCCAGAGGTATGTAGCAGTACCACTTGTCAGATGAGATTGTGCAATAAAGCATCAGGGAAGGCAGAACTCCGAAACTCACCAGGTCAGACAGGGAGTCCAACTCCTTGCCAATGTCAGAATATGCCCCAAGCAGCCTGGCGGCCAGGCCGTCGCAGAAATCGAAAATTGCTGCAGCCAGCATCAGGATGAATGCAGTCTGGACATTTCCCTGCAATGTGAAAATCACCCCAAGAATACCTGAGAGCAGGTTCATTGAGGTGACTGTATTGGGTATATGCTTGATAACCCGCATAGAATCAATTTATTTCACGCCAATCTTCTTGGCGACATCCTTTGGAAGAGCATCCTTGTGAACGAAGATGCTCATGGATTTTCCGCGTACGAAAGCCTCGCTGGCATACCAGATTCCCTTGTGTTTGCCAGCCTCGCCCCAAGAGTTCTTTACCATATAGTACTTGTTGCCGAACTGGTCCTTGGCAATGCCGAAAATCTGCATTCCGTGGTCATCTGTCGTGCTCTTATCGTCATAGCCCTTCTGGCGGAACTCCTGTGTAGCCTCTATCTCTTCAGGAGCGGACTCCTCTGCAGGCTCACCGGATTTGCCAACCCATCTTTCCTGATCTGAACCCGAAGTCTTTTTTGCGTCTGCAAGAAGCTGTGCCAATCCATCCCTTGTGAATCCTTTCTCACTGACATCGCTTGCCCAGGCAACGGTGAAACCGTTCATTATGGCATTGTCGATAACAGCCATGAAATCGTCAATCGGGACATTCCAATCCTGGTCATAACGCCAGTTGTCGCAGATTTCAAGCGCGAATTTCTTGTAGAAAGGATGGTGAGTGTAGGAAGTGAACGAAACATAGTCGTCCGAATTAATCTTGTAAGAGTCTCTGTATGAGGCAGGTGTGTAAGTCTGTCCATTGTACTCGAACTCGGTAGGGCATTCTCCGAGGTATGCATCCACAATGCCTTTGAAGCCCTTCTTCCATCCCGTCGAGAGAGTTCTGTTCGGGTTCTTGGCAATTGCCTCCACATAGGCCTTGGTAACTGCGTCAAGTTCGCCGTGTACCGGAAGCTCGGTGCCGTATTCTGTTCCCGGCTGAACGCTCTGAGGGACAAGACCGTAGTCGCTTACGATGTGGAGAACGTCACCTATCTCGCTGCCGGCTCCGAATGTAAGATTGCCGTCGAGTCTGACATATTTCTCAGCCCTGTCCTGATAGGAATGGCTTACCACGAACATCTCAGAGAAGTCAGGATAGGCCTCCGGGTCCTTGATTCCGTTGATTCTGATTGCCTCCGACTCGAGGAATGCAATGCCTGAGAAACACCAGCAGGTGCCGGAACGGTACTGATTCTTAATCGGTGTAATGGGGTTCTCCTTAACTGTTGTGAATGTGAGCTCGCCCTTCTTCTCCGGGCCGGCTTTGGTGACTGGCTGGGCCATTACTGAAACGGCTGAAAGCGCAATCAATGCAGAAGTGAAAAATTTCCTCATGATATATATGTCTTTTATATTCGTCACGTCCGGCAAATTTATGAAATTAAAGCCGAAATATCAATCTTTATTTTGCCCCGGGGCAATTAATATGTAATTTTGTCCGGCCAAGAACACAATCATGATGAGAATGATCAACATACTTTATATTCACGGGATGGGAGGCGGTCTCGACAGCAGAATTCCGAGGGTGCTGAAGGAAGATTTAGGTGACTTCCTTCCAGAAGACATTGAGGCTGAGGTTATTGTGCGGACATATGACATTGACCCTGACATTGCCTTCGGCCAGATAACCTCCTGGTTCGATGAAATCAGGCCGGATTTGGTAATAGGGGAGTCTCTCGGCAGCCTGCACGCCATCAGGCTGAAGGGTGTACCGCATATCCTGGTTTCCCCTGCCATCGGTGCTGCGAGATGGATGTCCACAGTCTCACTGATTCCGGGGATTCCGACATTGATGCGGTGCATTTTCAAGCCATACTCTCCTGAACGTCAGTCGCTTGACTTTACCCATAAGATTCTTTCACATTATCGGGGAATAAGGAAACAGGTTCTTGACTGCTCTCCGCGCAGGGGTGGGAATGACTTCTTTTACGCATTCTTCGGCACTGCGGACCATTACCGCAGAAGCGGTGTTGTGAGCGTGAGAGAATGGGTGAAATATTTCGGTCCGGATACATATAAAATATATGAAGGTACTCACTTCATGGAAGACGAGTACCTTCATACTATGCTGATTCCGAAAATTATTTCTGTCCTCGGTCTGGAATCAGGGAACAGAAAGGCCGATATTTAGATTGTCCTGCCAGGATACTGCCGGAGACCTTCCTCAAGCACATCCATTGCCTTTTCAAGCTCTGGAACCTCGAGTACGTAAGCCGCTCTCACGTGGTTGATTCCGGCTCCCGGGGTCTTGTAGAATGATGCTGCAGGGGTTACCATCGTGGTCTGTCCCTCGTATCTGAACTCCGTAAGCATCCACTTTGCGAAATTCTCCGCATTGTCCACAGGAATTTCAGCCACGGTGTAGAATGCGCCCATAGGAAGCGGGGAATATACTCCCGGCATCTTGAGCATTCTTCCGATCATATAGTCCCTTCTTCTGATATACTCCTTCTTGACTTCCTCGAAGTATGAATCCGGTGTGTCAAGGGCGCCGAGTGCTGCAAGCTGTCCGTAAATCGGAGGGCAGAGTCTTGCCTGGGCATATTTCATTGCAGCCTTCATCACTTCCTCATTGTGGGAGATGATGCAGCCAATACGGCAGCCGCAAAGATTGTATCTTTTTGATACTGAGTCGATAAGGATTACGTTATTCTCAAGTCCCGGGATGTTCATGGCGGAGAAATGAGGCTCGTCGGTGTAGCAGAACTCCCTGTAAACCTCATCGGAAATGAGGAAAAGGTCGTGCTTGCGGGCAACTTCGCCGAGGGCGAGCATGTTCTCCTTGCTGTATAGGGTTCCGGTAGGGTTGCCAGGGTTGCTGATGAGGATGGCCTTGGTCCTCGGAGTGATGAGCTTCTCGAACTCGGACACATCAGGCACCTTGAAACCTTCGCGGATATCGGTATGAACGGCCTTCATTGTGATTCCGTTCATAAACGCGAATGTGTTGTAATTGGTGTAGAAAGGCTCGAGGACAAGGACCTCGTCTCCTTCGTCGCAGGTAATCTGGAGAGCGAGATTCACTCCCTCGCTGCCGGCTACGGTGACAATGAGTTCCTTTACGTCAATGTCAATGCCGATTTTCTTATAGTATTTGTCAACCAGTCCGCGGCGCAGTTCAATCAAACCTGCTGAATTGGAATAGGATACGTGATCCAGTGTGTTTTTCCTTACGGCTTCGAGGGCGCATTCAGGCGACTTGATGTCCGGCTGGCCCACATTGAGATGGTAGACTTTGACACCGTCAGCCTTGGCGGCGTCAGCGAAAGGAACCAGCTTGCGGATGGCCGAAGCCGGCATCTGTTGGGACTTGTTGGAGATTTTTGCCATATTGTTTCGTTTTAATATAAATTTCAGTCCGAAATCTTTTACAAAGATAGTGATTTTCTTTATCTTTGTGGACGTACTTAACAAAATCACATAAAATTATGTCAACTTTCAGGCAAATGGCTCTGGACGAAGCCGCCGCTCATACCACGGAGCGTTATTTCGTGGAAAAGAGGCCTGTATCGGCCTATTTCGGTGAAAACGTGTTCGACCTCCCTAAAATGAGGAAGTACATGTCCCAGACCGCATACGATGCTGTTCTCGCCGCTGTCAAGTTCGGAAAGACTATTGACAGGTCAGTTGCAAATGAGATCGCGTCAGCGATGAAGACCTGGGCCCTTGAGAGGGGCGCCACACATTACACCCATCTCTTCCAGCCTCTTACGGGCTCTACGGCAGAGAAGCACGAAGCGTTTGTGACCGTCAAGGACGGCCAGGTGTTTGAGCGCTTCAGCGGTTCCGCCCTCGTCCAGCAGGAGCCAGATGCTTCAAGTTTCCCTAACGGTGGTCTTCGCAACACTTTCGAGGCCAGAGGCTATTCAGCATGGGATCCTAATTCCCCTGTATTCATTCTCGATGAGACACTCTGCATTCCTTCCGTATTCGTGTCATATACGGGAGAAGCACTTGATATGAAAGTTCCTAATCTCCGTTCAATACAGGCACTCAGCAATGCCGCCACCTCTGTCGTCAATCTTTTCGACGAGTCAGTGAAGGCGGTTTCTGTCAATGCCGGTCTTGAGCAGGAGTATTTCCTTGTAGATGAAGCACTTTACAATGCCAGGCCGGACCTCAGGCTTTGTGACAGGACTGTGATCGGCCATACATCAGCCAAAGACCAGCAGCTCTCCGACCACTATTTCGGCGCAATTCCTTCCAAGGTGGAGGCGTTCATGAAGGATTTCGAGACCGAGGCTTACAAGCTCGGCATCCAGCTTCAGACAAGGCATAACGAGGTGGCTCCCAATCAGTTTGAGTGCGCTCCTGTGTTCTGTGAACTCACCAGGGCGATTGACCAGAACATGCTCCTTATGATTCTCATGCCTAAAGTTGCCGAGAAGCATCATCTCAAGGTGATTTTCCACGAGAAGCCTTTTGACGGCATCAACGGCAGCGGCAAGCATTGCAACTGGTCAATGCAGACTGACACCGGCGTGAACCTTCTTTCTCCTGGCAAGACGCCTGACAAGAACCTCCAGTTCCTCGCAGTTTACGCATCCGTAGTACGTGCCGTTTACCGTCACAACTACTTGCTCATGACCTCTGTATGTACTTTGAACAACTCATACAGGCTTGGTGGCCATGAGGCTCCGCCGGCAGTCATGTCAATCTTCTCCGGCGCTACTGTCTCCAGGATTCTCGAGCGTATAATGAATATGAAGGATATGTCCGACGTGGAGGCCGGAAAGGCATCCATCCAGATGGTCAGCTCCATTCCTGACCTTCTCCAGGACAATACTGACAGAAACAGGACATCACCGTTCGCATTTACCGGAAACCGCTTTGAATTCCGCGCAGTAGGTTCTTCAGCCAATGCTGCCGGTGCAACATATGTTCTCAACTCCATAGTAGCCGAGAGCCTCAATGATTTCAGGGCTGAGGTTGACGCCCTTGAGGCTAAGGGCGAGAGCCGTCAGGGTGCAATTCTCGCCACAGTACGCAAATTCATTTCCGAGTCTTCCGATATCATGTTCGAGGGGAACGGATACAGCAGGGAATGGGAGGAAGAGTCTGCACGCAGGGGCCTCAAGGCTGTCCGCAATGTGCCTGAGGCATACAAGGTTTATATTGAACCTCAGACGGTTGAGATGTTCAACAAACTCGGAGTCCTCTCTCCGGTTGAGTCGGAGGCTCGCTATGAGGTGCTCAATGAGACATACGTGAAGAAGCTTCAGATCGAGGCCAGGATTATAGGTGATGTCTGTCTGAACCACGTGATTCCTGCGGCTGTAAGCTACCAGAATATCCTCATCAAGAGCATTAAGGGCTGCAAGGATGTATTCGGGGAAGAGTACAAGGATCTCTGCAAGGCCGATATGGATACCTACCGGAATATTTCCGGATTTGTAAACAATATTTCCGCTGATGTCGCAAACCTTGTAGAGGCCCGCAAGAAGGCCAACAGGGTTGAGAATATGGCGGAAAGGGCTTATCTGTATTCGACGGAAGTCAAGAATGAGATGGACAAGGTACGCTACAATGCCGACCATCTCGAAATGCTCGTGGATGACGAGCTCTGGCCACTTCCTAAGTACAGGGAGCTCCTTTTCTTTTAGGGAGTGAATAAGTTAATGAGGAAAAGACTTCTGATTTTACTTTTAGCATTGTCGCCGACCTTCGCGGAATCCTGTATGGACCGTGGGGCCGGTGACCCTTTGTCTATCAAGTATGTAAGGGACATTGTCTCAGACACTACTTCAGTCGGTTACAGGCGGCTGAGGATGTGCGGTACAGATGGTGTCGCAGGCAGCATGACCGTGTTCGGACCGTCAGCGGAGACATTCTTCCTCTCCGAAAAGCTCCTGACCTGTGACAATTTCGACAATGTGAACGGACGGGCTGTCCCGGACGGACTGCCTGATTTCGCAGGGGAGACCGTCGCAGTGGTTTCCGACCTGGCCAATGAGCCCTATTCCGGATATCTTCGCAAGTCCAATTCGGAATTCCTTCGTGAGATTGCGGTGCGTTCATTCTTTGACTTGATCGACACCACGGCATTGGTCAGCCAGTATGACAGAAATCTTGGCGAGCGCAAGGCAGGCGCTAAGGTCGTAGTCCTTTCCTCATCATATCTTTCCGCATTCGGATACTATGACATCAATGCCCTCCTGAATGCATCGGGGCGTGATATTCATGTCATATCGCCGGTTCACTCCATGCTGTCATATGCATCTGCAAGGCACGGTGCTGAAATGAACCTGGCTGTATGGACGACTCCGGAAATTGTCGAGGCGGGGATCTATCCGGCTGTAAAATTCAGTCTCTCAGCTGATTATCCTGAATTGGACTATGAGGTTCTCTGCCCTGAACAGGGGCAGGTCAATGACAGGATAATATCATTCCTGCGCCAGTACAAGGCTTCAGGGAAGACTGCAGTCCTCGATGCTGCGATAGTAGATGAGATTCCGCTGCCTGCTTCAGATCTGAATTCTGCATTGAGCGAGTTATGGGACAATGTGAATGACAGTCTTATTGTCTATAAATCATTGATATCCGAGAAGTTCGAATTCATTGACGCAGCTACCGCGGTGATTGCGGAATGCGAGAAGACAATGCGCTCCTCAAATCTGTTTACCCACCGCATTGCCTATCCTGCCGCAGAATTCTATGCCACAATTCCTGTTCCCGGTATGGCTCAGGCAGATTATGGCGGGAACGGTTTATATACAGATGAGTTCAAGTACAACAGGGCTCCGTCTTCTGACCTGGAGACCTTCTTGCTTGTGAAGATGAAGTCCAGGACACTGCCTGATTCATTGGCCGAGGGGCTCATGGCTTTGACACCGACAATGTTCGAGAATTATGTTTCAGATTAGCATATTACCTGAAGATATTGAAAAACTTGAACTTGCCGCTTTTGACGGTGAGATTTGCGTCATAGACAGGATGGGTCCTGAGTATGATGCTGCTGTGCGTTTCCTCGCACGTCAGAAGATGCTGGGATTCGACACGGAGTCCAGGCCGTCGTTTTCTCCGGGGCAGCCACATTACGGAGTATCCCTGCTTCAGCTTTCCGGTCCGGGCAAGGCCTTTCTGTTCAGGGTGAAGAGTTGCGGAATTGATGACAGGCTTGCTGCGATCCTCTCCAATGAGTCGATTTTGAAAATCGGGGCAGCCGTCAATGATGATGTGCGCGGACTGCAGAAATACAAGGACTTCAAGGGTGCCGGCTTCGTGGATCTCCAGAAGATTGTATGGGAATACGGAATCCGGGACAAGAGCGTGAAGAAGATGGCGGCCATCATTATGGGGGTGCGCATATCCAAGACTCAGCAGCTTTCCAATTGGGAGGCTACGAAACTCTCCGAGCCTCAGCAGAAATACGCAGCCACTGACGCCTGGATTTGCCGGGAGATGTACAAAAAGTTGCGCAGATGCGCCAAAGCCCCGTTGACATTCGAGCAAATGCATCCGGAACTTGCTGAAAAGCAGGAGGTTGTGTTGACTCCGGAACAATTGGAGGCCAGAGCTGAAAAGAAGAGGGAGAAGAGGCGGAGGCATCGCCGCAACCTGAGGAAGAGAAGTCGAAGAAAGAGATCAAAATCAAAGTCAAATGTCAAAGATAATACTGAAAAAAGGTAGGGAAGAGTCGCTCAAGAGATTTCATCCGTGGGTTTTTTCCGGAGCGGTGGCCCAGATTGTAGGGGAACCGGCTGAAGGTGATGTCGTCAATGTCTTCGGCTCTGACGGAAAATTCCTTGCAACCGGTCATTTCCAGATTGGCTCGATAGCGGTCAGGGTTTTGAGCTTCGATTCACCGGTGTTGGGTGATGATTTCTGGAAAGTAATGATCTACAATGCGTTGCAGGTAAGGAAATCAGTCGGGTTGGCAGGTCGTCAGGATGGAAGGACCAACTGCTACCGCCTTGTTCACGGTGAGGGGGACAATCTTCCTGGCCTGATTATCGACTATTATGACGGTGTCTGCGTGATGCAGGCCCACTCTGCCGGAATGTTCAGGGCAAAGAAGCAGATTTGCGAGGCTCTCGTTGCCGTTTACGGGGATGAGCTCAAGGCTGTTTACGATAAGAGTTCAGGTACCGCACCATTCAAGGCCGGTCTTGAACTGATCGACGGATACATATACAGGAAGGATGGCTTCAATGATGACGAGCAGACTGTTCTTGAGAACGGTCATCGCTTCATTGTGAACTGGACAGAGGGCCAGAAGACGGGCTTTTTCCTGGACCAGAGGGAGAACAGGGCTCTTGTAGAAAGATATTCCAATGGGCGTAATGTGTTGAATCTCTTTTGCTATACGGGCGGTTTTTCAATCTATGCTTTAGGTGCAGGGGCTCTTCACGTTGACTCGGTGGACAGTTCGTCCAAGGCTATGGCAATGGTCAGGAGGAATATTGAACTTGGTGGTTTTCCGGAGGATAGGCACGGAGAATATTGCCAGGATGCGATAGAGTTCCTCCGCAATGTCCCTGCTGACAAATATGACCTGATGATAGTGGACCCGCCGGCTTTTGCAAAGCACAGGGGAGCGCTCAACAATGCTCTCAGAGCATATCAGAGGCTGAATGCCGCTGCGATTTCCAAGGTCGCTCCGGGAGGTCTGGTGTTTACATTCAGCTGCTCCCAGGTTGTGGACAAGGAAGCATTCGCCCTCGCTGTATTCTCAGGTGCTGCGCAGACTGGCAGAAAGGTCCGCATACTTGACAGGCTGAACCAGCCGGCCGACCATGCGGTCAACATCTATCACCCTGAGGGAGAATATCTTAAGGGACTTTTGCTTTACGTTGAATAAGAGTCAGATGCCGGCTGTGCGCTGGCGGAAATTCTATAAGGATTCGAGCTCCCGGTACACAAGATGTATCGGGAGTCCCATTATCGTATAGAACGAGCCTTCGATTCCTGTGATTCCGATGTATCCTATCCATTCCTGGATTGCGTATGCACCAGCCTTGTCGAATGGCCTATATTCATTGATATAATAGGTTATTTCATTGTCAGTCAATTCCTTGAAGTGGACGGTGGCCCTGTCTGAGACAGTCTTTTCTCCAGCATTGCTCCTTATGGTTATGGCCGTTACCACAGAGTGTTCCTTGCCGGAGAGGAAGCGCAGCATTTCGGCGGCCTCCTCTGCGGAGTGCGGCTTACCCATCGGCCTCCCGTTGCATACCACTATTGTATCGGAAGTCAGAAGTATTTCATTATCAGAGAGTTCCCTATGGAATCCGTGGGATTTGCCTGCCGACATCAATGCCGGGATTTCTTCCGGGTCAATGCCCTCAGGTATGACTTCCTCGAAATTGTTTCCTGTATCTACAGTGAAATCGAAGCCTGCTCCGGAGAGGAGTTCACGGCGCCTCGGCGAGGCACTTGCGAGAATCAGTTTCCTTCCTTTGAGAATGTTCATTTCAATAATATGCTTTGGTAGGCATTAATCAGAATTTTGCCTTGTATCCCCTTGCGTCAAACTCCCATAAGCCATTGGCTTTCATTACTTTCTCGATAATGTCTCTCACGCAGCCGCGGCCTCCGGGGAAAGGGGAGATGTAGTCCGCAGCCTCCTTGACTTCAGGTACGGCATCTGAAGGGCAGCAACCTGCCCCACATTTCACAATTGCCTCAATATCAGGGATATCGTCACCTACGTAAAGTACTTCATCCAATGCGAGCGAGAACCTTCTGCAGAATTTCTCCAGATCCTCCAGCTTGTCCCTCGATCCGAGATAGACATTTTCCGGAGTTATTCCACAGCTCTTGAAGCGTTCCCTGATGGAACCGGAGCGCCCTCCAGTAATGATCGCGACCGGTATATTCTTGAGCGACAGCATTCTTACGGCGAAACCGTCCTTTGCATCGAATGTCCTGTATAGTTCTCCGCTCAGGTCACAGAGTATTCCTCCGTCCGTGAAAACTCCGTCCACATCGAAGGCGAGGCCCTTGATGTGTTTGAAATCCAGTTTGTTGGCTGTTTCTGTCATTATCAGGATTTTTTGCCTCCGGTGAATGGTGTGAAATCGCCGAGGTTGAAGGTGTTCTCCTTCTGCTGATTACGTCCGCCCATATCAATCGGGCCGAAGTTGGATTCGTATTTTGAGATATTGTCAATCAATGCTGACATCAGTCTCTTGGCGTGCTCCGGCGTCATTACAATCCTGTTTGTGATGTCGGGCTTCGGAAGTCCCGGGAGGATTGTGGCGAAGTCAATGATGAACTCGCTGTGGGAGTGTGTGATGATTGCCAGATTTGAATATGTGCCCTTGGCAACTTCCGGCTTGAGCTCCAGACTGAGCTGCTGTTTGTTATCGTTTTCCATAATGAGTCAATGTTTCCACAAAAATACGAAAATTTTTCAGGAAAATTGCTTATATTTGTAAAATATTGGAACATTTAAAACCGCCTGTAAGGCGCTAATAATTGTTATTTTTATGGAACTTTCTACAAAATACGATCCGTCAAAGGTTGAAGACAAGTGGTACGCCTGGTGGCTGGAGAAGAAGTTCTTTCATTCCGAGCCGGATGAGAGGGAACCTTACACTATTGTCATTCCGCCGCCAAATGTGACGGGTATTCTTCATATGGGCCACGTGCTCAACAATACTCTCAATGATGTCCTTATCAGGAAAGCAAGGATGGACGGCAAGAATGCATGCTGGATTCCCGGGACTGACCACGCCTCCATCGCAACCGAGAGCAAGGTTGTCGCGAGGCTTAAGGCTCAGGGTATCAATAAGGAGGATCTGACCCGCGAGGAGTTCCTCAAATATGCCTGGGAGTGGAAGGAGGAGCACGGCGGCATCATTCTCAGCCAGCTGCGCAAGCTCGGCGCATCCTGCGATTGGGACAGGACCAAGTTCACGATGGATCCCGACCTTACCGATGCGGTCATCAATACCTTCGTATATTTCTACAAGAAGGGCTGGATCTACAGGGGAGTGAGGATGGTGAACTGGGATCCGGAGGGACATACCGCAGTCAGCGACGAGGAGGTTGTCCACAAGGATACCAAGAGTCATTTCTACCATCTCCGCTACTATGTATCAGACGGCAGCGGAAACAGGACCGACAAATATATTATCGTGGCCACGACTCGTCCGGAGACCATTATGGCGGACGCGGCGGTGAGTATCAATCCTGACGATGAAAGATATCATTGGCTTCGCGGAAAGAAAGTCCTTATTCCATTGATCAACAAGGAAATACCTATTATCGAGGACTCTTATGTCGAGATTGGTTTCGGTACAGGCTGCCTCAAGGTTACACCTGCGCATGACATCAATGACTACGAAATCGGCCTCAGGCACAATCTTCCCGTCACCGACATCATCGACGACCACGGAAAGCTGAACGAAAAGGCTCAGATTCTCGTGGGCGAAGACAGGTTTGTGGCCAGGAAGAAAATCGAGAAGATGCTTCAGGAAGCCGGCTGTCTCGAGAAGGTGGAGGAATACATTTCTCCTATTGGTTATTCCGAAAGGACAAACGCGGTAATCGAGCCGAGGCTCTCGACCCAGTGGTTCCTCAAGATGGGCAAGCTCGCCGAGATGGCCCTTGAGTCTGTAGAGAGCGGCAATGTGAAGCTGATTCCGGACAAATACAGGAATACATACAGGCATTGGATGGAGACTGTCAAGGACTGGTGCATCAGCCGCCAGCTCTGGTGGGGACAGCGAATTCCTGCTTATTATCTTCCTGATGGACAGTATGTTGTAGAGGCTACACCTGAAGCTGCACTTGAGGCTGCGAGGAAGATTGATCCGACGATTGAGGCGTCTCAGCTCCGTCAGGACGAGGATGTGCTCGACACCTGGTTCTCTTCCTGGCTCTGGCCAATTTCAGTATTTGACTCGCGCAAGCCAGGACATCCGGAGCTTGAGCCGAACAGGGATCTCGCATACTATTATCCTACAAATGACCTCGTGTCCGGTCCGGACATTCTCTTCTTCTGGATTGCCAGGATGATTATGGCCGGTGACGAGTTCATGGGCAGGGAACCTTTCAGCAATGTTTACCTGACAGGTATTGTGCGTGACAAGCTGGGCAGAAAGATGTCCAAGACATTGGGCAATTCTCCCGACCCGCTCGATCTCATTGCAAAATACGGTGCCGATGCTGTCCGCATTGGAATGCTTCTCTGCGCTTCCGCAGGCAATGACATTTTCTATGATGAGTCGCAGGTAGAGCAGGGAAGGAATTTCTGTGGCAAGATCTGGAACTCATACAGGCTTGTAAAGGGCTGGACTGTGGATAGTTCCATCACCCAGCCGGAGGCCTGCAGCATTGCTGTGGAATGGTTCCGCTCGAAACTCAGCAGCACAATTGCCACAGTGGAGGACCATTATTCGAAGTTCAGGATTTCCGATGCCCTGATGAGCATCTACAAACTGTTCTGGGACGACTATTGCTCCTGGTATCTTGAACTCGTGAAACCTGCTTATGGTCAGGCGATTGACGAAGCTACATACAAAGCTACACTCGAATTCTTCGAGTCACTTCTCAAGATGATTCACCCTGTGATGCCGTTCATTACGGAAGAACTCTGGCACGATATGGCTGAAAGAGGTGAAAATGAGACAATTATGTTCGCAAGGACACCTCTTGCAGGACCTTGGGATGAGGCTCTTGTCAATGATTTCGAGCTCGCTGAGGAGGTTGTCAATGCACTCAGGGGAATCAGGCAGCAGAAGAATATATCTCCTAAAGAATCGCTTGAGGTGAAGTTTAAGGGAGCCTTCCCTGTCAGTATGTTGCCTATGGTATGCAAACTTGCGAATATCAGCAGTGCAACTGTGGTTGAAGACTTCGGTGCCACCGCTGAGGGCGTATCGCAGATGATACGTACCGTCGAGATGTATGTCCCTCTCACCGGCAAGGTCGATGTTGAAGAGGAGATAGCCAAGATTGAGGCCGAGCTGGAATATCAGAAGAAATTCCTCGAGAGTGTTCGCAAGAAACTTTCCAATGAGAGTTTCGTGGCTCACGCTCCGGAGAAGGTCGTAGCCATGGAGAGGAAGAAGGAGGCTGACTCGCTTTCCAAGATTGAAGGGTACGAGTCTCAGCTCAAGGCTCTCAAAAATCTGTAAATCTGCGATCTATGTACTATTTTGAGACAAATATACCTGTGCGGTATTACGAAACTGACCAGATGGCCATTGTCCATCACTCAAACTATATAAGGTATTTCGAGTGTGCCAGGACAGAGATGCTCATCGCATTGGACTATCCGATAGAAGCCATTGAGGCTGATGGTGTCGTGATGCCGGTGGTATCTGTGACCTGCAAGTACAAGCATTCCGCAAAGATGGGTGATGTGCTCAGGGTTGCCTGCATGATTGACAAAGTGCCTCTCGCAAAGCTTCCGATCCGTGAGGAGGTTTACAACCAGGACGGAGTGCTTTGTGCCGAAGGTGTCGTGACAATCGGCTTCCTTGACAAGGTCACGGGCCGGCCTGTCGCCTGTCCGAAAAAGTTTACTGAAATCCTCTCCGCGAGGATAAATGATAGATAATGTGCAACTTAAACTTTGATAATTATGTTGATGATAATTCCGCTTGGATTCGTTGGTGGCTGGGAAGTGGTCATCATTGCTCTGGTCATTCTGCTCTTGTTCGGAGGAAGGAAAATTCCTGAGCTCATGAGGGGCATAGGCAAGGGAATCAGGAGTTTTAAGGATGGCATCAAGGATGTCGAGAAGGAAATTGAGGACGTTGACTCTGAAATCAAGAAATAGGTGAGCGAGGAGACTGGAGAAATGAGTTTCTGGGATCATCTGGATGTGCTGAGGGGAACATTGTTCCGTTCGGCACTCTCGGTGCTCCTTGTCAGTATAGTAATGTTCTGCTTCAAGAACTTCCTGTTCGAGAAGATAATTCTGGCACCAAGCCGTCCGGATTTCTTCCTGTACAAGATTCTCGGGGGGAATGTTTCAATGCAGCTTATTAATACAGAGGTCTCTGCCCAATTCTTCGTACACCTCAAGGTTTCCTTTATATGCGGATTTGTAATAGCTTTTCCATATATAATTTACGAGATTTGGAAATTCATTGCCCCGGCATTGTACGACAATGAAATGCGCTCGGTCAGAAAGGCCTTCCTTGGTTCTGCTCTGTTGTTCTACGCAGGAGTTGCGACAGGTTTCTGCCTTATTTTTCCGGTGACGCTTTCATTCTTCCAGGGTTATACCGTCAGCGACACTATAGCCAATACGGTTACATTGAATTCCTATATTTCAATGTTCTCCTCAATGGTGATTCTTTTCGGAATCGTATTTGAGTTTCCTGTCCTGATTGCCATACTGTCCAATATGGGAATCGTGACGAAGGATACTCTAAAGAAGTACAGGAAATATGCGTTTGTAGGGGTCTTGATTGTAGCTGCGATTATCACGCCCGCTGACCCGTTCTCAATGTTGATAGCGGCTGCTCCGCTCTATCTTCTCTATGAGCTGAGCGTGTTTGTCTGTGTACGAAAATGATTTCACTCAATTCAATATCAGTAGTTTACGGCAGTTTTACGCTGCTGGACAATATCAATTTCCATATCAGCGAGAGCGACAAAATCGGTCTCGTTGGCAAGAACGGTGCAGGCAAATCCACAATAATGAAGATGATTTGCGGGCTCCAGAGTCCGACTTCCGGACATATTGACAAGCCGAATCATCTGGAGGTTGGCTATCTTCCGCAGATTATGGAGCATCACAGGGGCAGGACTGTCATTGAGGAGACAATGACTGCCTTCGCCCAGATGACTGCTCTCGAGAATGAGCTGGAGGAGATTGGCCGGCAGCTTGCAGAGAGGGAAGATTATGAGTCCCCGGATTATATGTCATTGATTACCAGGATGAATGAAATCAATGACAGGTTGTCTGTGGAGCATTCGGAGCCGCCTCGGGTTAAGGCTGAGAGGACATTGCTTGGTCTTGGATTCAAGGACAACGAGTTCGACAGGCCTACCGAGACTTTCAGCCAGGGATGGAACATGCGTATTGAACTTGCGAAGATTCTGCTCTCTGATCCTGATGTGCTTCTCCTGGACGAACCGACAAACCATCTTGACATAGAGTCCATTGAATGGCTTGAGGGATATCTCAAGGATTATCGTGGCTCCATTCTTCTGGTATCTCACGACAGGCGGTTTCTGGATACTGTGACAAACAGGACTATTGAGATAATGTCCTCACATATACACGATTACAAGGTCTCATATTCACGATATATTGAGCTGAGGAAAGAGAGAATCGGGCAGCAGATGGCCGCCTATGAGAACCAGCAGAAGATGATTGAAAAGACCGAGGACTTCATCAACAAGTTCAGGTACAAGCCTACGAAATCGAATCAGGTACAGTCCCGTATCAAGGCTCTCGAAAAGCTGGAACGCATTGAAATAGATGAGACTGACAATTCTACGCTCTGTGTGAAGTTTCCGCCTGCGCCACGCTCCGGAGATGTTGTGTTCAAGGGAAGTGATTTGACGGTGGGTTATCCGGAGAAGGTGGTTTTCAGGGATGCTGAAATAGAAATACGCAGGGGAGAGAAGGTGGCGCTGGTCGGCAGGAATGGAGAAGGTAAGACTACATTGATGAGGGTAATGACCGGGGAGCTGTCTCCAATTTCCGGAGAAGCCAAGGTCGGATACAATGTCAACATAGGTTATTTCGCTCAGAATCAGGAAGATATACTTGACAAGAATCTCACTGTGATGGAGACTCTTGAGAATGTTGCAACCGGAGATATCCGCACGAAACTTCGCGACATTCTGGCTGCATTCCTCTTCAAGGGGGACGATATTGACAAGAAGGTGGCAGTCTTGAGCGGAGGTGAGCGGGCACGCCTCGGAATGGCGGGCCTGATGCTGCAGCCATACAATCTGCTGGCTCTCGATGAGCCTACGAACCACATGGATATCAGGTCCAAGGACATACTGAAACAGGCTCTGAAGCAGTATGACGGTACATTGGTGGTCGTTTCTCACGACAGGGATTTCCTTGACGGCCTGGTGGACAAGATGTATGAGTTCAGGGATGGAAGGGTCAAGGAGCATCTTGGCAGCATTGAGGATTTCCTTACCGAGAGGAAGATTGAAAATCTCCAGGAACTTGAGAGAAGGTTCCAACCTGCTGATTCAAAACGGGTTGCGCTCGCAGTAGAGACCGAAAGCCAGAAAGCCTACAATGCCAGGAAGGCTGTTTCCCGTGAGGAAAGAAAGATTCGCAACAGGGTCAATTTCCTGGAAAATGAGATTGACAGGCTCGAGAAGGAGGTGAAGAAGATAGAGGAGGTACTGGCATCTCCGGGTCCTGATGATGATATCATGGAACTTACCCGAAGCTATCTGGAGCACAAGCGTGATCTTGATGCCAGGACTGAGGAGTGGGCTGAGCTCTCTGAACAGTTGGGTTAACCTTGAACTTGCGAAACTTATGTATATTCTTGATTCTCATTGCGATACGCCTTCTCAGGCGGTAAGGCTAAGAAATCTTTCAGCAGATAATCCATATGCACACGTGGATTTTCCGAAACTGCGCCGGGGCAATGTGGATGCTGCATTTTTCGCTTTGTACACATCGGGCTCAATGGAGCCGGACGCTGCCACAGCCTATGCTTTGAAGATGCTGGCCGCGGTTCACGACAGTGTGGAATCGGCCGGGGATATGGTCGCCCTCGCAAGGACAGTGGATGATGCCATTGTCAATAGACGTAAAGGCTTGACTTCCATATTTTTAGGTATGGAGAACGGGCTGCCTGTCCAGGACAGCCTATCATTGCTCAGGGAATTCCACCGTCTCGGTGTAGCTTATTTGACATTGACCCACAATACTGACAATCTGATCTGTGATTCTGCCGCATGCGGGAAGCGCTGGGGAGGTCTCAGCCCCTTTGGCAGGCGTGTTGTGGACGAGATGAACCGCCTTGGAATGATAATAGACCTTGCGCATGCCTCGGACAATACTTTCTATGACTGTATAAGATGCTCGAAGGCCCCTGTTGTCTCAACGCATTCCTGCTGCAGGGCACTGGCAGGGCACAGGAGGAATATGAGTGACGATATGCTGAGGGCGTTGGCTGCGAACGGGGGAGTCATCCAGATCAATTTCTATCCTGTGTTTCTTGACGACGCTTTTCAGTCTGTTCTGTCATCTTCCGGGCTGGAGGACAAGGCTGACATTGTGGAGTCCGGATTTATTTCCGATCCATCAGATCCGGATAAGTATCGTGCTTGGATAGATGTGCTCAGAAAATTGGAGGCATTGCCGCGTCCGTCATACAGGAGGGTTGTGGATCACATCGACCATGCTGTTTCAGTTGCAGGGATTGACCATGTGGGAATAGGCTCCGATTTTGACGGAATCAACGTAACCCCAGAGGGGCTCGAGGACATTTCAAAAATCGGCGTTATCTTCAATGAGATGCGGAACAGGGGATACTCCGAAACAGATATAGAGAAGGTGGCAGGCGGAAATTTCCTTCGGGTTATGAAGGAAGTCCAGTCGTTGGCAGGGGAGTAGTCTCCATTATACAATGTTCTAAAAGAAAGGTCCGGGGCTTTTTTGTTGCCTCGGACCTTTCTTTATGACTTTTTGTAGAGCATATTGGCAATTATTTGATTTTCAATATAATATGCCTACATTAATCAGACTTATAATTTACAAATATTATGTAACAAAAATGTTTTTCTTTTTAACATTGTTGTTACATTGATTGATATTCAATGCTTTAGGTCATTTTTAACAATGGTAAACAGAAAGTGGAGTGCAGAGGCGGCGAAACGTTCTATATTACGCTTGCGGTCATTGCTATATTGAAACATCTTTGTATGCAGATCTCCCTTTGAATCAGCCACTCCGACGAAAACAGTCCCGTCCGGATATACTCCGTCGCCGCCTCCAGGCCCGGCAAGGCCTGTGGTTGCCACGGCATAGTCACTGCCGGTAAGTTTCCTGACACCTGCCGCCATGGCTGCTGCAACCTCTGCACTGACCACTCCGAATGTTTCTATGGTTTCGTGCGGAACTCCCAGGACTTTTTCCTTTACGGGGATGGCGTAGGATGTCACGGAACCGAGATAATAGGAGGATGAGCCAGCAACTGTGGTAATCAGGTGCGATATTTCACCTCCGGTGCATGACTCAGCTGCGCTCAAAGTCTTGCCGGATGCCCTCAAAAGTTCCCCCAGAGCGTGTTCCAGCGTATCGTCTGTATCCGAGTATATATAATCCCCGATGATTGTCCTGAGGGCCTCTATTTCTTTATCAATGCGTTTTTCTTGCTCCTGCTTTTCACCTCCGTAGATTGAAAGCCGGAGTCTTACCCCGGTGAGGGTGGACGGAAGATAGGCCAGGTGCATATCTGACGGAAGGGAAGTCTCCCATGCTTCAATCTTCTTGGCCAATGCGGACTCAGCAAGGCCGTAAGTCATTATGTTTCTGTGATATATGCTGGCCGTATGGAAATGTGACCTGATGTCATCCAGAACGTCAGGAAGGGCATTCATGGTCTCGAACGGGACGCCCGGCATCGAATACAGCACGGCCTTGTGGCCGAAACGGCTCTCATTGAAGCGGAAAACCATTATCGGGGCGGTGCCGTAGCGGTTGACGATGACGTCGCAGGTATCGGGAACCATTGCCTGCTGGAGATTGCTGTCCAGAATGTCGAGCCCGCGGGAGTGGAGAATCCTCCTCATCTCCTTGTCCTGACCTTCGTGAAGGACGTAAGTCTTTGAACCTGAGAGTTCTGCAAGAGCAGCTTTGGTAATGTCGTCCTTTGTGGGGCCGAGGCCTCCGGTGGTGATCACTATGTCGTGATTGGACAGCAGGGTAGTCAGGGAACCGACAATTTCATCGTGCCGGTCACCGATGGAACGCATTTCACTTACCTGTATTCCAATGTTATTCAGAGCTTTGGCTATTCCGGATGAATTCGTATCCACGATCTGGCCAATGAGAATCTCATCTCCGATTGTGCAGATGGAGGCTGTTGTCATTGTTTTTTTGTGATGTTTTTTTCGAGATGTTTGAGTATTTTTTCAACGTAACCCGGCCCATTGTATATGAAACCGGTGTAAATCTCTATGAGTGAGGCACCTGCATCCAGCATTTCCTGTGCCTGCGCCGGTGTCATTATACCACCTGCACCGATAATCGGAAGCCTTCCCCGGCTCTTTTCGCGGATATATCTGACCATTTCCAGATTCTTGTGGTAGAGCGGCGCTCCTGACATTCCCCCTTTCCCTATTTCCTCTATTCTTTCCTGAGGGATTGTAAGGCCGTCACGTGTCCTCGTGGTGTTGCCGGCGACGATTCCGTCAATTCCGGATACGAGTGAATACTCTATCAACTCGTCAATCTGGCTATGGGACAGATCCGGTGAGAGTTTCAGCAAAACAGGCTTGTATGTGTCAAATCCAGTCCTCATATTCAGCAGGTTATCCATTATGTCGGACAGGCTGGAGACGTCCTGAAGGCTGGTCAGGCCCTCAACGTTGGGGCAGGATATGTTGATTACGAACATGTCCACGTGGTCATAGAGGACGGAGAAAGCAGTCGCGTAGTCCTCAGCGACCTGTTCGCCGTGGGAAGATGAATTCGGGGCGATGTTGCCGGCCACAATGACCTCAGGACGGTCCTTGACGAGGTTTCTGACGGCATTTGAGGCACCTTCATTGTTGATTCCCATCCGATTGATGATGGCATTGTCCTCCACTACTCTGAAAATGCGGGGCTTTGGATTACCAGGCTGTGGCCTTGCAGTGAGTGAGCCGATCTCGACAAATGAGAAACCGAAGTCGCTGAATTCGTTATAGCATTCTCCATTCTTGTCGAGACCGCCGGCAAGACCTACAGGCCCCGGGAATTTTATGCCGAAAACCACCCTTTCCAGAGATGGGTGTGAGCGTTTGAAGATCAGTCTGACAATTTTTCTGCAGAAGGGGATGCTGGAAACAAGTTTCAGCATTCTCAATGTGAATACGTGTGCTGTCTCAGGATTAAGCCTGAAAAGCAGCGGACGGATGAGTGTGCGGTACATTGCCTGTCTTGTTATGGATTATTCTGTACAAAGATAATCCATTTTCGAGGATGAGGCAAGAAAGTTGGCCGCAGAATCGCTGACTATATTGCCAATGTGCGGGAACTACTTGATTTCGATAAATGTATTGTCATCGTAGAATACCACGATTTTTGATATTTTCCGCTGATTATCAATTATTTGCAGAGGAGATACCGGGGCTTTTGCCTCCTGAGGCTGCGGAATTCCGGCACTTTCTTCCACCACATCGGGAATTTTGTTCTCTCTGCGCGGTGCGGCAGGTTTTTCAGGGACTGAGGAGGGGATTGAGAAGAGGTCGTCCTGAAGGCTCTCTTCGAATTCATCCTTGGCTTGAAAATCGGATGCGGTCTTGTACATCTTCCCGGTACCGCTGAGCAACCATTCAATGTTCAGGTTAGGGTAGTGTTTCATCATGCTGGTGATGAAATCCCATCCTGGTTTGTTCCTGCCTGCCAAGATGTGCGAGACGCTCGCTCTTGCAACATTGATGGTGTCCGCGAACTGAGAACGTGTGATGTTTTCTGCAGCAAGAAATTGTTGTAATCGCGTGTTCATATTTCTAAACATTAGTTTTACAAATGTAGCTAGAATAAATGTAAAATCAAAATTAATTTTTGCTTTACAAAAGTGAATTAACATAACACAACCACATCAAACGTATCAATTAGTTTAAGTTTAAGTATAGATGATTATATATAAATTACTGATTTGTAGTCTTATATTATAGTATTAATTGAGGGATTTATAACAAAATCGGCGGGAAGAGCAGTAATTTACGTGAATTAAGTCATTTTACTATTTAGAATAAGTGACATAAATTGCTGATTATTAACTAAATATAAAATCTATATTTCAACCATAATTATTTCTTATTTTACATTTATGGAATTTTACACTTTACCACTAGAATAGCGCACTTATTTTGTAAATTTTACAGATGTGTTACCAAAAGTTAGATTTGTATATTGTGTCAGTATCCATCTGTAAACAGGATGAGATTTGAATTTTCACTCTCATTTGTGTAATTTTGTAGAAAATTGACAAACTCAAGCAGATGATACCTGACATAAAAATTGAAGATTACAACTATCCTCTACCTGATGAGAGGATTGCAAAATATCCTCTTGCCGAAAGAGATTCCTCATATCTTCTCCAATATGACCACAGAGGTGCAATCTCACGCCATATTTTCAGAGAGATTCCAGACCTGTTGCCGGATAATTCCCTGATGATATTCAACGATACCAAGGTGGTGCCCGCAAGGCTGCATTTTGTTCGCGACACTGGTGCCAGAATTGAAATTTTCTGTCTGGAACCTGTGAATCCGGCTGAATACAACCTTTCTTTCGCAGCCACAGCTGTATGCGAGTGGAAATGCGTCATTGGAAATGCCAGGAAATGGAAAAAGGATGTCCTGTCATTGTTTGTGCCGGATAACGCCCCGTCTGAGGCATCGGAACTCGGACTGAAAGCTGAACTGGTAAGCCGTGAAGGTCAGACCGGAGTCGTAAGATTTTCCTGGGACGGCGATCTTCCTTTCTCCCGGGTACTTGAAATATGTGGAACTATACCGATTCCTCCTTATCTCAACAGGGAAAGCGAATCCATTGATACAGAACGTTATCAAACCCTTTATGCGCGACTCAGAGGCTCCGTGGCGGCACCTACGGCCGGTCTGCATTTCACTGAAGACGTGCTCTCCCGCATCAGAAATCGCGGTATTGATACTGAAACGGTCTGCCTTCATGTCGGAGCCGGTACGTTTCTGCCTGTGAAGGAGTCGGAAGTTGCAAGGCATCCTATGCACAGGGAGCCATTTGCGGTCAGCATCGAACTCCTGAGGAAGCTCAGATACTCCGGGAAGAAAGTCATAGCAGTCGGGACGACCTCCGTGCGCACATTGGAATCGATTTTCTATGCAGGTGTGTCATGTATAGAGAATGGACATCCTCACGAAGTAGAACAGTGGTCTCCTTATAACAGGGAATATTCCCATTCGACTGAGGAGGCTCTGGATGCATTGATTCAATATCTTGAATCTCAAGGACTTGATGAACTGAAAACGGGTACGCGCATCATCATTGTCCCGGGCTTTCGCTTCCGTTTCGTGGACTATATGGTCACTAATTTCCACCAGCCGGAAAGTACTTTGATACTCCTCGTCTCGGCTTTTCTTGGCGGAGACTGGCGCAGGGTGTACGATTATGCCCTTGCCAATGATTTCCGATTCCTCAGCTATGGGGACAGCTCACTGCTTGCAAGGGCAAGCCATTTCGGAAAATGAATGTGATAATTTGGACATTAGACTCTTTTTTTATAGATTTGTGGATGATTATGCGGATTAGTCTCATTATTTGAGTGCGCAGAATCTGCTGAAACCAAAACTGATTCTATTGTTATGAACGAAGATTGGAATGAATTCGACAGCATAAGTCCTTATTCTGACGAGGAAGCTGTCGCCGCCTTGGGAAAACTTGCCGATCATCCTGTTGTTTCAGAGGTGTCCAAGTCCTTGTTTCCGAAGGAAAAAGAAGACTATTTGAAGAATGTTCTGAAGAATATAAAGAGTATTGACGAGTTCCAGACACTTGTTATGGCCAGGGCTGTATCCTGGGTTCTGGATCATACCGCTCACAATTTCTCATACGACGGAATAGCCAATTTCAAGAAAATCAATGGCAGATTCCTCGCACTGTCAAATCACAGGGACATCATTCTGGATCCGGCCATCACGCAGGTAGTGCTTTATCAGAATGGAATGCAGACTACTGAAATCGCCGTGGGAAGCAATCTCCTGTCAAACCCGTATGTGGAGGCTCTTATCCGCTCGAACAGAATGATCAAGGTTATCAGGGGTATTAATGCAAGAAGTCTTTATCTTTCCTCCCAGCTCCTGTCAAAGTATATAAGGACCTGTATTACAAGTGGAAAGAGTTCGATCTGGATTGCACAGCGCGAGGGCCGTACCAAAAACGGCATAGACACCACCGAGCAGGGCCTTCTCAAGATGCTGGATATGAGTGGAACCAAGGATTTCACGTCCAATTTTGAGGAATTGAATATAATTCCGCTCAGCATATCGTACGAATATGAACCTTGCGACATAATGAAGGCGAGGGAACAGCTGATTTCCCGTACTCAGAAATATGTGAAGGCACCGAAGGAAGACCTCATAAGCATTATGACCGGAATCCAGCAGCAGAAGGGAAATATTCATCTCAATATCGGGGAGCCTCTTACCCATGATGAGATTCAGGAGGCATCCAACTGTACCAAGAACGACAGATACCAGGCTATCAGGCACGCTGTGGACATCAGGGTTATCGAGGGCTATAAGTTATGGAAAACCAATTACATAGCCTACGATTTGCTAAATCACAGCTATAAGTACAGCCGTCTTTATTCGCCGGCTGATGTGGAGAGTTTCACTTCGTACATAGAGCAGCAGCTCGACAAGGTCGAGAAGTCACTGAACCGTTCCGATCTTCGTGAAATTCTGCTCGGGATCTACAGCAATCCTGTTTCAGAGAAAGAGAAACTGGCTGCGTCGAAAGCATAAAACCGGCTCAATTCCTGATATGAACGTCAAGCTGCGGGAATGCGAAATTCAGTCCCTTTTCAGGAAGCGAAGTATAGATTTTCTCATTGACATCATACTTTACATCCCAGTAGTCTGAAGCCTTGACCCAGGCATTCATCGAGTACTCAACATAGCTGTCCTTCATCGCATTGAGCCCTACACACGGATTGGCTGCGCCCGGTGTGGTGGAGTTCAGGATTCTAGGGTCGTTTTTCAGGATCTCCATCATTGCCTCCTTTGCCTTGGCGTTGTCAACTCCGTATTCAAGGGTGACGAGCCATTCCAGGCGGTTGACCTCGTGCTCAAAGTAATTTTGGATATTGCCGTTCGAGAGAGCTCCGTTAGGAAGGATGATGGTCTTGTTGTCGAATGTCCTGAGTTTGGTGCTCACGATATTGACTTCTGAAACCTTTCCGGAATAACCTAAAGCTTCAATATAGTCACCAGTCTTGAAAGGTCTGAAAATCAATATCATTA
>JALFFZ010000017.1 GCA_022777585.1 Bacteroidales bacterium
AGACAGCACTCGACAACAACCCGAGCCTTGTCCCTAACAAAGGATATTAGAATATGAATATGAACTATATCAATATTTTGTTGGCAGCACTCCTTGCTGTGGCCTGCAATTCAAATGAGAGCAATTCTTCAGGTCCGGGCACCCCGTCCGACCCGGAGGAACCGCAAGTCACAGCCAAGGACATCAAACTGCACATCACTTCGGCCAACAAGACATTGCTCTGGTCAGAGAGCGGATTGGATTTCGCGAAAGCAGGCAGCATGAGCCCGAATCAGATCCGCTTCACAGATGACCCTGATGCTTCCGAAATCGAGGGATTCGGACTTGCCATCACCACAGCAACGGCATATAACCTTCTGAAAATGAGCAAGGAAGACCGTACCGCATTTCTTACTGAACTATTCTCCAAGGATAAAGGCGCAGGGTCCAGCCTCATCAGAATCAGTATCGGAGCCTCTGACTTCTGCCTGAAGGATGAATACACATGGTGTGACACGGAAGGTATTGAAAACTTTGCCGCACCTGAGGAGGACAAGACATATCTCATACCGGTATTGAAGGAAATCTATGCCATCAATCCGGATGTCAAGATCATTGGATCGCCGTGGTCTTGTCCGAGATGGATGAAAGGAGGCGGTTCCTGGGGATATGAGGGATATGATGATGCGACCCTTGAGCAAAGCTATCCACAGTGGACCAGCGGACGTCTTAA
Source organism: Bacteroidales bacterium (assembly GCA_022777585.1). Taxonomy (GTDB): domain Bacteria; phylum Bacteroidota; class Bacteroidia; order Bacteroidales; family UBA932; genus Cryptobacteroides. The sequence goes on from JALFFZ010000017.1 coordinate 713, forward strand.
GCCTTCCTGCTATTCCGCATACGCAGAATATTTCGTGAAATGGATAAAGGCCATGCAGTCCGAGGGCTTCCGCATTCATGCCATCACAATGCAGAACGAACCCCTGAACCACGGAAACTCGATGTCAATGTACATGCCTTGGAGGGACCAGTTGAAATTCATCAAGGTACTCGGTCCGGCACTTGACAAGGCCGGGTTGGGCGATGTCAGAATCCTGCTGTTCGACCATAACTACAACTATGACAACAAGTTGGACCAGGTGAATTATCCGCTCAACATATATGCCGACGAGGAAGCCTCAAAATGGGCCTACGGCTCAGCCTGGCACAACTATGGCGGGAATGTTTCAGAACTGGACAACATCAGGATATCCAATCCGGAAAAGGCAATCTATTTCACTGAAGCTTCCATCGGAGAATGGAACTACAACTTCGCAGACTGCCTTCTTAATGACTTCTCGTCCATTTTCCTCGGAACTCTGTCCCGCTATGGCGCGGGAGTGACTTTATGGAATCTGATGCTTGATGACAAAAAGGGTCCTTACAGCCCTCACGATGGCTCCTGCAAGACCTGCTTCGGAGGTGTAACCATCAGTTCCGCAGATTACAAGACCATTACCAGGAATACCCATTGGTACAATGTCGCACATGCGTCATCAGTAGTGAAACCAGGTGCGAAGAAGATGAAAATCAGCGGCTTCGAGGCTCCTTCAGGAGTAGAAGTGCAGGTTTTCAGAAATCCTGACAACACAATCGGCACATTGATCTGCAACAAGTCAAATTCAGAGCAGACACTCGTATATGGAGCGATGAACTACACCGTAAACCTCAAGATTCCGGCAAAAAGCATTGCTTCAGCAATCTGGAACAACAAGTAATTTACAGACATTATGAAACTCAATATCAGAAACATAGCATATCTTTGCACAGCGATTGCCATTGCAACCGCCTGCAAGGATGACCCTACGTTTGTCCGTGCGGATAAAGGACCTGAAATGACAGTCCTCTCCCAGACCGAGTCAACCTATATGGGAGCGGAGGTCAAAGTCTCCGTCAATCTTTCGGACAAGGATTTTGCTCTCTCGACCATCAAGGCCTATCTCTATTATGGAGAGACCGAAGTAGCTTCGACCACCATCAGGACCAAGACTGAGGGCCAGTATGACGTGGTGCTCCGCGCCCCTCTTCTCAAGGACATTCCGGACGGAACCGCATCGCTCGTGCTCAAATCCCAGAACGTAGGTCTCGGGATAACCGAGACTGAACTTGGCGTTGCTCTCAGACGTCCTGATTTCGACAAGATCTACATCGTGGACGAGAACGGAACCAGGTTCGAGATGACCAGGACTGAAGATTATGCATACGAGGCAACCGAAAATTTCCCGGCTTACGTAAATGCCAATCTCGTATCACCGGAATTCAATGATGGTGAGACCATTACCCTCGGGTGGGACGGCTCCGGCCTGACCTCTTCCTCGGAGGAACTCATTCCTTTCGGAGCCAGCATAGCCGGAAGATACACCATCAAGGCTGACTTGATGAAACTCTCTGTCTCCCCTACGGGAAGCGCAAATGTCGTTTCCACCGCCGAATACAGACAGGGACAGACCATGGAATTCGGCAATGTCGTGAGCATCGAGAACTGGAATATCGATCCGGACTTCTTCTCTATCTCTGAGGACAAGAAATCGGTGACATTCCGCGCTGTTGACGGCTACTACAAGATGGCCTACGACACAAAGGAGATGTTCATCAAAGTGGAGCCGGTAGACGGAAACGGACAACCTCTTGCACTGTCTTCCGATGGTACAGGAGCAGTATGGGCAATCGGTTCCGGCATAGGAAAGCCGGCAATCGGACCGAGCTGGAACACTGATGACGGAGCATATCCTTTCGCAAGAATCAGTGACAAGGTTTACGAGTTCACCCTCGCCACACCTGGTCAGCTGGCAATTTCCGGCTCTGATTTCAAATTCTTCCACCAGAAGGGCTGGGGTGGCGAGTTCCAGAAAATTCACTACAGCACCCTTGACATAGAACCTATGTTCACCATGACCGACTCCGGAAATATCCAGCCATCCGAACTCAATGCAGGCAAGGGCTACAAATTTACCCTCGACCTTACGGCTGGGGTGAACAGCGCCAAGCTCAGCTGCGAGGAAATCGAGGTTGCAAGCAGCGGCCTGAACATCACGGTCAACGGAGAGAAGGCCCTCAAGATGTCAGCATCCGTTTACAAGGTTCCTGCAGTGAAGGTTGAAAAGAACAGCATAATCTCGTTCTCCGGCATTGACAATCCTCTCGAATGGATTATTGACAATGATCATTTCGAACTGACAGCTGAAGGTCTGAAGTTCAATGCCATCACCGGCTTCTACTCATTCGAGCTCAATATCGAGAACAAATACGTCATCGTAAGGCACGTCAAGGAAGACGGAAAAGCTGCCACATACGCCAATGAAAAGGCCATCACCTTCATGGGTTGGGGTGTAGGATATCCTGCAATGGCCCAGCAGCTGGCCTGGGACGGAGGTCTCCTGATCACTCTTGCCCAGATAGAGGACGGAGTTTACCAGTTCACCGGAACCGCCTGCGAGGACGGAGATATGACTCCTGTCGGAAACTGCTGGCGCGCAACTGACATATCTTTCAAGTTCTTCGGCCAGGCAGGCTGGGGTGATGAGTGGGGTAACGTTACCCTGACGGATGAGGCTAAGAAATACTTGGAAGTCAATGGAAACGTAGAGCTCATCCTTGACCATATGGATGGTGATACAAAGGTTTACAAACCGCTTGAAGTGGGTGCGAAATACAGAATGACTGTTACAGACTGCTCCGCTCTCAACGGCGGCAAGTTTGATGTCACCATTGACTTCAGGAAAATATAGGATAATTCTTATATTTGCAGGAAAAACAGATTTTTTTGATGTATTTCCCACGAATTAAACTGCTTTTCACGTTGCTGCTGGTCCTCTCCTGTTCAGGGGAGGAGGACCGGCAGCTTCTTGAAATACTTGATAAGACATTGGAAAACAAGCCTTTGTATGAAGGTTATTTCAATGACAAGGTGAATGTCCTGAAGGAGGTTCTGAATGAGCAGACTGACCCGGAGCAGGTTTTCAATCTTGACATGAGACTTGCAGATGCCTACAGGGCCAACTGCAAGGATTCAGTACTTGTCTATCTCACACAGGCCAGGGAGGCTGCCGGAAAGGCAGGCAGGCCGGACCTTGCCGCAATTGTCGATTTCAGGACTGCAGTTACCTATGTGAAGGCTGGATATGCCGTGGAGGCGAATGACATTCTTGAGCACTACAGAAATGCGGATATTCCTGACATCGCCCTGAGAAGCTATTATGAGGCTGAACACACATACTGGGGTGAGACAATGGCTTATACATCAACCCCTGAATCATACGACAACAAGCTGAAAAACAGGGACTTGTATAGGGAAAAGCTATTCGGGCTAACAGAGGAGGGAAGCTGGCATTGGCATAATCTCAAAAGAGAGGTATTCCACGAGGTGTCAGATATGGAAAACACCCGCAAACATGCCAGGGCAATGCTTGATGTCAGTTCCGAGAACTCGCGCGAATATGCCGAGGCTGCATATTATTACGCCTACACTTTCAACGAGCCGGAGGAAAAGGAAGAATGGCTGATCCGCTCCGCCATAGCCGACATCATGTGCGGGACAAGGGATTATTCTTCCCTCAACGACCTTTCCGGCCTGATGTTCAGGAACGGAGACATTGAGAGGGCTTTCAGGTATGCTGCTGACCACTGTATGGTTGATGCGCTGTATTTCAACGGCAAACTCCGTCCGTGGCAGATAACCAGGCTCTTCCCGGAAATCGAGTCCGCATATCAGGAAAAGCATCAGCGGCAGAATCGCATTACATTGACATTGCTCCTTTGCCTTGCCGTTCTCTTCAGCATAATGCTTGTTCTCGTCGGCTTCCTGTACAGGAGACAGCACATCATAGAGGCCGTCAGGGGAAAACTTCAGGATTCCTATATGGAGATTGACAACAGGAACCGGGAGCTGGAGGAAATAAACAGCCGCCTCGTCAAGCTGAACGCCCGCATTCAGGAGTCGGACAAAGTCAAGCAGGAATACATAGGACTCTTCCTCGGAATGGTTTCAGACAATATCAGCACATTCAGAAAATACCGCATGCGTGTATTGAAATATATCCGTCAGGGCAATACCAAGGCCATTACCGATGAGATTGAGCAGCAGGAACCGATCGACAATGATATACTCGAGTTCTACAAGATGTTCGACCAGGCATTCATAAGCATCTATCCGGACTTTGTGGAGAAATTCAACAATCTTCTTGCCGACGGGGCTGAAATAGTACCGAAGGGCGATGATATCCTGACACCGGAGCTCAGGATTTTCGCCCTGATCAAGCTCGGCATCACTGATTCCAGCCGTATTGCATCGCTTCTGCATTACTCGGCCAACACAATTTACAACTACAGGGCAAAAACCAAGAACAGGGCCCGTGGTTCCCGTGACTCGTTTGAGGATGCAGTACGGAATATCGAATAGGCTGCACAGGCAAACTGAAACAAAAACCAAAACATAATGAAAAGATTAACATCAATTTGCGCCTTGTCTGCCACAATATGGGCAGTCCTGTCCTGCGGGCAGGCCGAAAGGAAGGCTGAGACACCGGTCTATCTCGACGAGAGCCGGCCTCTTGAAGAAAGGGTGGAGGATGCTCTCTCCAGGATGACATTGGAGGAGAAGGTCAAGATTCTCCATGCACAGAGCAAATTCTCCTCTGCGGGCGTTCCGCGGCTCGGCATACCTGACCTGTGGACCACAGACGGCCCTCACGGAATCAGGCCGGAGGTGCTTTGGGATGAATGGAGCCAGGCCGGATGGACTAATGACTCCTGCGTGGCCTTCCCTGCATTGACCTGCCTTGCAGCCACCTGGAGCGAGGAAATGTCCGCATTGTACGGCAAGAGCATCGGAGAAGAGGCAAGATACAGGGAGAAGGATGTGCTGCTCGGTCCCGGAGTGAACATCTACAGGACTCCGCTCAACGGCAGGAATTTCGAATATATGGGCGAGGACCCTTACCTCGCTTCCAGAATGGTTGTTCCTTATATTCAGGAGGTCCAGAAGAACGGCGTCGCCGTCTGCGTGAAGCACTTCGCCCTGAACAACCAGGAAAGTCTCCGTCACCAGTACGATGCCATCATCGACGACAGGACCCTGAACGAAATCTATCTCCCGGCCTTCAAGGCTGCGGTTCAGGAAGGAGGCGCATGGTCGATAATGGGAGCATACAATCTTTACAAAGGTCAGCATCTCTGCCATAATCAATACATTCTCAATGACATATTGAAGAAGGACTGGGGATTTGACGGAGCTGTGATCTCCGACTGGGGAGGATGCCACGATACTGACCAGGCCATCACCAACGGGCTGGACCTCGAGTTCGGAACCTGGACTGACGGCCTGACCATGGGCGCCACGAACGGTTATGACGCCTACTATCTGGCCGATCCGTATCTTGAAAGGCTCAGGGACGGAAGAGCCTCCGAGGACGTGCTCAACGAGAAGGCGCGGAGAGTCCTGAGGCTGAATTTCAGGACAGCCATGCGCAAGGACAAGCCGAACGGCTCTCTCTGCTCACCGGAGCATTACGATGCCGCCAGAAGAATTGCCGACGAGGGTATCGTGCTTCTCAAGAACAATGACAACGTGCTGCCTATCAGCCGCAAGGCCGGAAGCAGGATTCTCGTTGTCGGTGAAAATGCCGTGAAGATGATGACAGTGGGCGGCGGCTCATCCTCATTGAAAGTGCAGAGGGAGGTTCTGCCTCTCGACGGAATCAGGGCTGCGGCGGGAGAAGGCGTCACAGTAGAATTTGAAAGAGGCTACGTCGGTGACATCAGCGGTTCCTACAATGGTGTCGTTACAGGACAGGACCTCTCGGAGAGCCGTTCCGCCGAGGAACTCATCGAAGATGCCTGCCTGAAGGCCAAGGATGCCGACGCAGTGATTTTCATAGGCGGTCTCAACAAGGCCAGCCATCAGGACTGCGAGGATTCCGACAGGTTCGGGCTTGGGCTTCCATACGGCCAGGATGCTGTCATTGAAGCACTTGCAAAGGTAAACCCTCGGCTCGCCGTGGTCATTGTTTCAGGAAATGCAGTCGCAATGCCTTGGGTTGACAATGTAAATGCAATTGTGGAGGCCTGGTACTGCGGTTCGCAGTCAGGAGTTGCCCTGGCCGATATAATCTTCGGCGACGTGAACCCTTCCGGAAAACTTCCTATTACATTCCCGGTAAGGCTCGAGGACAACGGAGCCCACGCTCTGGGCGCCTATGACCCTACTTCGACCGAAGCTCATTACAGCGAAGGCATATTCGTGGGATACCGCTGGGCCCAGAAGAAGGACATCAAGCCTCTCTTCGCATTCGGACACGGACTCAGCTACACCACATTCTCATATTCAGAGGCTGAAATCAGCCGCACGACAATGTCGGAGAACGGCAATGTCACAGTCAGCGTCAATGTCACCAACACCGGAGAACGCGAGGGCAAGGAGATTGTCCAGCTCTACATCGGTGATGACGAATGCAGCGTAGAGCGTCCTGTGATGGAACTCAAGGCTTTCCGCAAGGTCAGCATAAAGCCTGGCGAGACGGTAAAGGTCAGCTTCCCTGTGAATGCCGACATGCTCAAGTTCTACGGCACTGACGGCTGGACTCTCGAGAAGGGCAGCTTCACCGCCTACGTCGGAGCAGCATCTGACGACATCAGAACTTCCGTGAAGTTCAATGTAAATTAATGAGACTATCCTGCCAAATCTTAAGGAAGAATTATTTCCGGAAACATATTCTGGAGGATATTCGGACAATCTATTATAACAACCTGATAGCAGACACATTATGAGAACAGCATTGAAATCAGTCCTTTGGATAATGCTAGCTGCGGTATCCTGCGGTAGAGAAGATGTACTTGAGACAATGTGGGTAAGCACCGACATCCACTTTACGGACAGGATTAGCATTGAAGAAATCGAGGACGCCAAGACTCCTGCAGCATTCCGCCACCCGGCCTGGAAGGGCGAGAGAATTTGGGCGCAGCTGCTGATCAGGACTATCGGGGAAGCGGACGGTGTCAGAATCGGGATTTCAGACCTGAAATCGGGTAATGACGTGATTCCGTCAGAGATGATTGAAGCAGGCTTTGTCAAATATGTGATGGGAGATGTGTTTGCTGACTCATTCAGTCAATGCGGAGAAAGGCCGGTCGGCAAGTTCGACTCGCTGATGGTGGCCGACATGGTGGACAATTGCGAATACATAGACCTGAAAGATAATGCATTGCAGCCGGTATGGATCACAGTAAAAGTCCCGGAGAATGCGGCGGCCGGGCATTACGAGGGCAGGCTGACCGTGAAGGCCAAGGGTATCAGGGCAAGGAAAGTCCCGTTCAAGATTGAAGTTCTCGACAGGACGCTCCCCTCTCCTGAGGAATGGAAATTCTATCTGGACCTGTGGCAGAATCCTTATTCCGTAGCGCGTTACCACAATGTGGAGCTCTGGAGCAAGGAGCATTTCGACCATATGCGCCCTGTAATGCAGAAGCTGGCCGATGCAGGGCAGAAAGTCATAACGGCCACAATCATGAACCGTCCATGGAACGGTCAGACAGAAGACGCTTACGGACCGATGGTGACCAAGACCCTGAAGGCCGACGGTACCTGGAAATACGACTATGAAGTGTTCGACAGATGGGTGGAATGGATGATGTCTCTCGGCATTGACTCATATATCAATTGCTATTCAATGATTCCGTGGGAACTCGAGTTCGACTACTATGAGGAAGGCTGTGACACTCTCAGGACAATGAGGGCAGCTCCCGAAGAAAAGGCCTACTCGGATTACTGGACACCGTTCATCAAAGATTTTGAAAGCCATCTGAAGGAGAAGGGCTGGTTCGGAATAACCAGGATTGCAATGGACGAGCGACCTGTACCGAGAATGCTTGAAGCTATACGCATCATCAGGCAGGCCTCTCCGGAAATGGGAATTTCCCTTGCCGGAGGCAGGCATCCGGAAATTGAGGCCGAACTGACTGACTACTGCGTGTCATTCCTTGCGGAGCATCCTGTTCCGATTTCCGAAAGACGGGCTCGCGGGGACATATCGACCTGGTACACCTGCTGTGCCGAGAAATATCCGAACACATTCACCATTTCCCCTCTCTCGGAAGCTGCCTGGATAGGCTGGAGGACACTTGCGGACGACTATGACGGTTATCTCCGCTGGGCAGTGAACAGCTGGACCGCCGACCCTATGACAGACACCCGCTTCCGTACCTGGTGCGCAGGTGACACATATATGATATATCCTGACGGCCGCAGCAGTTTGCGTTTCGACAAACTGGTGGAGGGCATCCAGGATTACGAGAAGATGCGCATTCTGATTGACGAATGGAATGCCGCCGATCAACTCGACAAAGTCGCCGAACTGACCCGAGCGCTTTCCCGCTTCGACTACAAGCATCTGTCCGAATCTGCCAGCACGGGCCGCGAAGCCTCCGAAGCCATCGAAGAAGGCCGCAGGGTCTACAACAAACTGAGCACTGAAGATTGACATACAGAATCATCTCGGGAAGCACCTGTCTCTCCGGCCATTTCGCACAGATTCCTTAGTAATGTGGAAATGTCCTTCATATCTAATACTTCATATCCCTGACACTGCCGTCAGAATTGACCGGCACGGAAACCGAGCCTTCTGGCAGGAATTTCATGTCAATCAGGAGCATAGGGCTGTCCCATAGCTGGAGGCCGGTAAATTTTTGCCTGCCGGCCATTACATCTCCCCTGTACCTTTTTACATTATAAACCCTTCCGGTGATGAGATCAACAAGAACGGGTTCAGCCAGTGCCACTCCTTTCAATGTAAGATCAACCTCCTGAAAATCAAGGGCATCTGACGGAAGCTTGTCACTGAACCACATCACCGCCCCGGCAATATCCTCTCCAATCCTGACACCAGTCAGCGAAAGTTCCCTGGCAGAATTACAGTCATACTCGAGCGTCCTGTCAGGCACAAGTCCGGGAGTGAACACATTGACAATATTCCGGAAAGTATAGAATGCCGGCCTTCTGTATACAACTTCCTTGAGCAGATTCGTCCTCAACATTCCGAAAGACTGCATCATATTGGGATACTGGAGATCAACGAAGGTGAAGATTGAACTTCTGATTCCAAGCGACCAGTCATTGAGCATTCTTCTCGCAACCCATTTCGCCTGGCTGTACTCACTCCATTCGTGATACCTCAGGGCGTGACCCCATTCAAGTACGCAAGGACAGCCGCATTCTCCCATAAACAACTTAATATCAGGGTTGTACGACCTCACCAGTTCAGCCAGTTCCAGAATCCCGTCCACGGCATCATCCGGATTTTCAAAATACGGATGGAAACTGATATAGTCAATATCACCGAGCACATTCTTCTTTTTCAATATGTCCAGAAAGTCGGACGTGAAATCCAATGGCATCCGCGAAAGCGAACCGGCAATGATTACCGCATCAGGAGAAACCTTCTTGATTTCCGCTACCGTGGCAATGACAAGGTTGGCATAATCCGCAGCGGAATTGTTCCCTCTTCCAAGATTCGGTTCATTCCATATTTCCCACTCATTGACCTTGCCCCTGTATCGGGTCACAAGGGCATTGACATATTTACGCCAGGCATTCATTGTCCTGTCATCAGAAAAAATCCTGGAGCCAAGCGACTTCTCCGCACCATAGACAGGATTGCCGTAGCCGAGGCTCATCCACGGTGTCAGTCCCTCTTCAATCAATCCATCCACAATGTGGTCCAGCCATCCGAAATCATACTTCCCTGCCTCAGGTTCACACTTTGCCCAGCCGCTCTGGATTCTCGCCGACCTCGCCCCTATCTCACAAAGCCAAGGCCTGTATTTGTCGAAATCAGCATAATCCCTGTCGAGGGTCTCGCAGCCGATGGACCAGAGACCGGGAGCATTGTACTTGGTCGGAAGAGGGTTCAGCCTTCCGGCCAGTTCCATTACAGGACCGCTCATATTGAGCCTTTTCCATGTCACAGACCAATGCGGGGTCTCAGGGCCAACTGTCGCCGGCAATGTATCCCCGGCATAGGTTCGGCCGCTGCCAAGCACAAATAACAGACTTGCAGAAATAAGAAAAATTTGAATTCTCATAAAAATCACTGCTGTTAAACAAAACATAGCGCAGGAAAATACCACACTACACCACACATCGCAAATATAAGGGTATTCATTCAAATCTCCAAAAAATAGCACGTCAATGCCGCTCTTTCAGGGAAGAAATGTTATATTAGCGGAGGCAAACCAGTTTAGTAGATTTATGTCAGAAAAAGCAATCGGGATAAGGCTTCTCAATACCTTGTCCACCTTTATTGCCGCAGCCCTGATGATGACGTCCACATTGGCGTCAGCCCAGACAGAAGGCATTGTATCGGGCATCGTGACGGATGAGAGCGGGCCGGTCATCGGAGCCTCCGCCATTGTCAGAAGCGGCCGGGCCGGAGGAACAGCCGGAAACTCAGCCGATGGAAAAAACATCAACGGCACCGTTACCGACATCAACGGTGAATTCACATTGTCATCAGTGCCGAGGAACGCCGTGATTGAGATCTCCTGCCTCGGATACGAGACCGTGGAAATCATCTACACCGGGCAGCAGAGGCTCAGGGTCGAGCTAAAGTCATCTTCCGAATTCCTCGAAGGGACAGTAGTCACAGCGCTCGGCATCAAGAGGTCCGAGAAGGCGTTAAGCTACAATGTCCAGGCAGTGGACGGAAGCAGGCTCACCGCAGTGAAGGATGCAAACTTCGTGAACTCCCTCAACGGAAAAGTGGCCGGAGTCACCATCAATGCGGGTGCGTCCGGCTCAGGTTCAGGCTCCAGAGTCGTGATGCGAGGCGTCAAGTCCATAACCAAGTCCAACCTTGCGCTATACGTCATCGACGGTGTACCTATGTACAACATGAACCTCGGAGGTTCGGGCAGCATCATGTCGGACCAGCCGGGAACAGACGGTGTCGCCGATATCAACCCGGAGGACATCGAAAGCGTGACAATGCTTACAGGGCCTTCAGCGGCAGCGCTTTACGGCAATGCCGCAGCAGCCGGTGTCGTCCTCGTGACCACAAAGAAGGGCCAGGCAGGCAAGACCACCCTCTCCTACTCGAACTCCACCACATTCTCCACCGTGGCGAAGATGCCCGAGATGCAGAGCAGATACGGCAACAATGCCAATGACATCACATCCTGGGGCGAGAGAGTGGACAATGACTACGACCCGAGGAAATTCTTCCGCACCGGTCTGGACGAAATCAACTCCATATCATTCTCCACAGGAAACCAGAAGAACCAGACCTACGCCTCGGCTTCCGCAACCAATTCCACCAACATCCTGCCGAACAGCGGATACAACCGCTACAACTTCTCCGCGCGGAATACCACGACCTTCCTCGGGGACAGGCTCGTATTCGACTTCGGAGGGAACTACATTCTCCAGGATGACCGGAACCTCGTGGCGCAGGGACTGTATTTCAACCCTCTCCCGGGACTCTACCTCATGCCGAGAAGCGAGGATTTCGACAATATCAGGCTTTATGAGAGATGGGACGAGGCCAAGGGCTACAATGTCCAGTACTGGCCTTACGGAAGCGTCACATCAGGGCTCCAGAATCCTTACTGGGTCCAGAACAGGGAGCTCAGGGAGAACAGGAAAACCAGGTATATGCTGAATGCCTCCCTGAAATACAACATAACCCCGTGGCTCAACATCAGCGGCAGGGTGAAGGTTGACAACTATGCCAACAGGCTGACCTACAAGATGTACGCCTCCACCGACCTGCTCTTCTCCGGAGAGCACGGCAACTACAGGGACATCCAGACATCACTGTTCAGCACATACGCCGACGTCATTGCCACGATGGACAGGAAGTTCGGCGACTGGTCGGTCAACATCAATGTCGGGGCCAGCATTGACGACACCAGACAGGAATACATCGGATACGACGGAGGACTCGACATACCGAACTTCTTCGCAGTCCACAACATCAAGTTCGAGCGTGGCTGGAAACCTAAGCAGGGCGGATGGCACGACCAGGCGCAGGCCGTATTTGCAAGCGCGGAAATCGGCTGGAAATCACTCATTTACCTCACTGTAACGGAGAGAACAGACTGGGAGTCCGAGCTGGCTTTCTCGAACTACAAGTCATTCTCCTATCCGAGTGCGGGACTCTCAGCCATAATCTCAAGCCTCTTCGATGCACCGGACTGGCTCTCATTCCTGAAGGTCAGGGGCTCATACGCAGAAGTGGGCAACTCCTACGGCAGATATATGACTACGGCTTCCTATCCATACAATGAGCAGAGCAAATCGTGGAACACAACGACCGCCTATCCGAACTACGACCTGAAGCCTGAAAGAACCAAGTCCTGGGAGGTCGGAATCGACGCCAACTTCTTCAACGACCTCAGTCTGAAGTTCACATTCTATCATTCCAACACCCTCAACCAGACATTCTCCGCATCCCTTCCTTCATCGTCAGGATACTCTTCCATAGCCATCCAGAGCGGCGACATCATGAATCAAGGAATCGAGATGGCCCTCGGATATGACCACAAGTGGAACGACTTTTCGTTCGGGGCGCATTACACCCTGACAATGAACAGGAACCGGGTGATGAGACTTGCGGACGGGGCCCTCAACCCATATACCGGGGAGACCATCAGGATGGAGGAACTCGGTGTCGGCGGCTTCGGCCAGACTGACGCCAGCATCATTCTCCGCAAGGGAGGCTCCACCGGTGACGTATATGCCTCGAAGAGAATCAAGAGGGATCTCAACGGCTACATTCTCGACGACCCGAGCACCGGACTTGCGGTCGAGACGGTGGAGAGATTCAAGATCGGCTCAATCCTTCCGAAGGCCAACATGGGTCTGAGCTTCGACTTCGGATGGAATGGCATCAGCCTCGGAATGACGTTCACCGGCAGAATTGGCGGCATTGTCATAAGCGAGACCCAGGCCACTCTCGACAGATACGGAGTTTCGGAGGCCTCGGCAGCGGCAAGGGACAATGGCGGTGTACCGATCAACCAGGGCACGGTCAATGCCAAGAACTATTACCAGACCATCTCCAGCATTGTCACGAACTACACCTACGACGCCACCAACTTCAGGCTCGGGGAAATGAGCCTGAACTACACACTTCCGCGGAAATGGTTCGCGGACAAATGCGGAATCACTCTCGGATTCGTCGCCAGGAACCTCTGGATGATATACTGCAAGGCACCGTTCGACCCGGAACTCACCACTGCGGTGTCATCCAACTACTACCAGAGCTTCGACTCATTCATGCTTCCGAGCACCAGAAGTGCCGGCTTCAATGTCCGGCTTCAGTTTTAACGTATAACCCAATGATTGAAAGCATGATACAGAATATGAAAAAGATAATCTGCATACTCGCCGCCGCAATATGCCTTTCCGGCTGCATCGGCAAGTTCGAGGAATACAACCGCAACCCCTACCAGCCGACCACAGTGCCGGTAAGGGATCTGCTGAGCTCGATGTTCAATGTATATGCAAGCCCGCAGCAGAACGAATGCCAGTTCAACAACTGCATGTGGGCCTGCTACAGCGGCCAGATCACCGCTCCTCACAACTGGGGCAAGGGAACCGCCACATTCGCCTACTTCAATGCGGAAGAGAGCTGGAACCAGTCCACCACCAACACCTTCTTCACCAAAATCTACTCCAACTACTTCATCATCAAGGAGAGCACCAAGGAGGAGGGCATAATCTACGCCATCGCCCAGCTCACCCGCATCTTCGCAATGCAGGAAGTGGCATCCCTCCAGGGCCCGATTCCTTACACCAAGGTCAGGGCCGGAGACATCTACGTGGAGTACGATGATGAAGAGACTGTATGGAAGGCGATGTTCGAAGATCTGGACGGAGTCATCCGCACTCTTGAAGACGCCGGCTCCGGAGTCAATGACGACCTCAATGAAATCGACCAGATTTATGGCGGGGACTGCCGCAGGTGGCTGAAGTTCGCCAACACTCTCAAACTCCGCATGGCAATGAGAATCAGCGGCATTGCACCTGAATATGCCAGGACAAAGGCCGAGGAGGCCGTGACATCGGGCGTATTGAGCGGGATTGATGACAGCGCCTACGACACCACCAACAGCGGCCAGACCAACAACGGCTACAAGATTGTGGACGGCTGGGGCGAGCTCAAGGCCAATGCCTGCCTCGTATCCTATATGAACGGATATGCGGACCCGAGAAGGGCGGCGTATTTCACCGAGGCGGACGAAAGCCTTGGCGGAGGCTATATCGGAGTCAGATCCGGGACCAACGAACCTCCTGTGCCTGCCGACTACAACGGTTACAGCTCATTCAGGATTGCCAGGGTGGCCAACAAGGGGCTCAAGGACGCAGGAGCCAACCCTATGCCGATAATGTACGCCAGCGAGGCCTGGTTCCTCCGCGCGGAAGGTGCGCTGAGAGGCTGGGATATGGGCGGAACCGCCAGGGAACTCTACGAGGAAGGCATCAGGAAGTCTTTCGAGGAGTTCGATGTGGCGGGTGCCGATGAATATATGGCCGACTCGGAAAAGAGGCCAGGCAACCACACGGACCCGAAATCTTCCATTGACAGCTACACGAACCAGTCCACGGTCACCATCGCATGGAACGATGACGACACATTCCAGACAAATCTGGAGCGGATCATTACCCAGAAATGGATTGCGAATCTGCTCAACCCTCTCGAGGGCTGGTCAGATTTCCGCAGGACAGGATATCCGAAGATTTTCCCTCCTGTCAAGAGCGCATCCCAGGACGGCTGCGGGCTCCAGAGACAGATGAGGCGCCTGCATTTCCCCGAGAGCGAATACAATGGCAACAGGGCCAATACCGAGGCAGCCTGCGCATTCCTCCCGGGAGGCCAGGACAGTGACAATGCCGACCTCTGGTGGGCTCTCAAGTCAAACGGTCAATATTGATGAAGATGAAAAAGACAATGATACTAGCGGCGGCGCTTGCAATCTGCACCGCATCATGCTCGGAATGGACGGATCCGGATCCGAAATTCCACGACCCGGTGAACATCAATTCCGAGGCATATTACAAGGCCCTCCGGGAATACAAGAAGACCGACCACGCCATCTGTTTCGGATGGTTCAGCGGCTGGACAGGAACGGGCAGCGACCTCTACAACCAGCTTAGGGGCATACCTGACTCCATGGACGTGGTTTCCATCTGGGGCGGCAAGACCGGCCTCTCCAAGGAGCAGAAGGCCGACATGAAGGAGGTGCAGACGAAGAAGGGTACCAAGGTTCTCTGGTGCCAGCACGTGGTGGACAT
>JALFFZ010000036.1 GCA_022777585.1 Bacteroidales bacterium
TTCACTTCGAAGTTAGTCTCTTCCGGATGGGTGAACTCCAGTCCGGAGATATCGGCAGAAGCCGGTTCGGTAACTATAGGAAGGGTAAAAGGATGCCCTCCGTAAACGTGTACAAGCTCCGGCACTTCGAATGAAGTCGGCACCGACTGTGCCGGCTCTTTCTTGCAGGCAGAAACAAGGATGGATGCGACAAGAGTCAGAAGCGGCAGGAGGCCAGGGAATTTCATGGATTTCATGAACAGTTATAATAGGATTTATGATTATTCTGAGACGGGACGGACGGAGAGGCCGTAGCCCCGGTTGCTGCCGTCCCCGCTGAAGAAGCCCGAACCGAAGGTCATGCTGCACGCGTAGCGCGGAATGTCCGTATAGAGGGACGAAGACCAATAGTTGCCGCGGGACCCGCCATCGCTAAGGCTGCCGCCGTACCGACAACCGGCAGCAGGAAGGAAGATCCAATTGTCCGTGTAACCGGACTTCTTTGACTGGACCTTGTAACCTTTGACTCCATCGATGGTCGTCCAGGTCCAGGAACAATTGCCAGTATTAAGCAACTCATTCCATTCATCAATCGTAGGCATACGCCATTTCCCGCCGAGGACGACAGAAGCAGCATCATCCATAGCCTCGAGAACTGTCTTGTTATCTACGGTACCATAAGATGATTCCGTATTGTACTTCGTCCAACCTGTTTTTAGGTCAGAACCGGTATGATAAGGACAGTTGCTCCAATCAAGGTAAATGCCTGTATCGGGAACATCCTTGGTTCCTGCCCACTGGTAATAACCCCCGTATTCCGTCGGCTTGGAAGCACCGAGATTGCAAGAAGCCCAGGACACAGACAAACCGAGGTCAACACTGACTGATGGCATCGGCGGAGCAGGTGTGGTGAAGGTCTTTGTCTCTGCCTTATACAGAATGCCGTCAAGCTTCACATATGCGGTATATGAATATCCGATATTACAGGAAAGCGTCTCGTCACGATAGGAAAAAGCCTTGTCTGCAAGGTTCTTTGCAGTCAGAGTTTTAACCTGGCCACCCTCAGGAGTGATTTCGAAGCCATATTCGATGCTGCTGTAATTGCAGTCGGTCAGGTCGAGCATCGCATTTAGTGTAGCCTCATTGGAATAGACATCGCTCGCATCGAGAGTCTGTATCATACTGATCACAGCCAAAGTCTTGAACGATTTAGTCTCGCCGTATTCCACCTCATCGTTCTGGATGATATAACTCCTGTAATAATATGTGGTTTCCGGTTCAAGTACGCCTGTATCAATGGTATAATTAAAGTCTGCGTCAAAATCTTTTGCTTCCAACTGCGTCGCAGCGCCGAGAAGGACATCTGACGACGTGGAATACAACACTCCGAAACTGATGTTTGTGGATGTGGTCGGAGGAGTACTTGACTTTCCGGACAATCTTGCATTACGGCAGGAAATGTGTGTAGCCTCACCGGTAACGACACCCATATTTGCCGGCTCTTTCTGACAGGAAAACACTGATAAAACAGCGATTGCTGACAATGCGATAAAAGGCAAAATTTGTTTCATATTATGATTTTAATAAATTGTTACAGCTTACTACTGATGCGATAAATTTTGTTTAAAAACCCAATTTAAGGTCATTGACATTTTGATTTTGAGTGAGCGGTTCAGGAACATTGAGGAGTTCTCTGATATCTCTCTTGGTAAGGAGCGATGCTCCAATGACCTTAGATATCTCCGTGATTGTCAGCGGACTTTTGAATTCGACTTTCACCCATGCCAGTAACAGGGAATACCAAGATGGTAAGCGGCCCTATTGACAGACCTGAGAACCAATGTGATATCCTTCAGTGACTTACATCCGGCCAACTGACCAAACATCAGGTGAAGGCAATGGCTGTAGCGGTTAGAAGTTGTTATCTTGGTATCTGCGCTCCGCATCCCGGAACAGCGCCGAACACGTCGAGAGCCTTCTGCCATGGATAACGGTTGAAGTACATGGATACTGAAGAAGTCATCGTACCGGTCATGTTCATTCCCATTGCAGAACGGAAAGTGTTGGCTGCGGAATTCGGATTGTACGACGTAGTCTCCTTGTAGGAAACGCTCAGGAAGCCGTTCAGGTAAGCCTCGTCAATCTTGCCCTTGAACAGAGCAGGATCGGTGAGCGACGTGTTGCCGCTGCACTCTGCAATAGCCTCTACATCATCGAAATCCTCTACCTTGACTCTGGTGAGCATTCCGCCTCCAGGGATGGTCAGGTCGGTGATACGGTTCAGGAAGAAGATATTGTTCTTCACGGCATCGTGACGTTTCGCCTCGCGGTTGGCATCGCTGTCAATGTGAGTCCTGTCAAGACCTGCGAAAATGGTCAGACCGATGATATTGTTCTCAAGAGTACAGCTTGTGCCAGGCTGGAACCTGAAGCCGAAGCCCTGAGACTGGAGATCCTTGGTGTAAGACCACACGAAAAGCACGGTATTGTTGCGGAAATTCACCTTGGTAATGGCATTAGGATCCGGTCCGCGTACATCCATCGTGGTCACGCGATTGTTGATGAACGCACAGTTGTCCACTGTCAATGAACCTTTCAGAAGGCCGCAGATGGTGGTGTTAGGACCATTCACGAAAGTACAGTTACGCACGAAGACATTGAGATTGTTCACCTTGCCGGCAACGCCGTCGAAATAGATGAAGTAAGTCTCCTGGGTATATACTTCCTTGTTTTCGAGATCAGGACCACCCTGCCCCTTGGAACCTTCACGCATCATGAACGGAGTCTCCACTCCCTCCGGCCAGCCTTCGCCGCGGAGATTGTAGCCGATGGCATTGCCCTTGTTGAACACGAAACCGTCGATCACGAGGGTAGAGGCAGGTTTTTCAATGCTGCGGATCTGGATGGTTCCGCGTCCCTGTGAAGAGCCGTTGGAATTGTCATCCGGAGCGATGGTGGTAAGATACTTGAGCACATCACGCTCGGAAAAATCCGCATTGTAGCCGCCCATAATCACGAGTGGCTTGTCAATGATGATATTGCCCTTGTTCAGGAGGCCGAAATAGTTGCCTTCCGCAACTCTGATTTCAGAGCCCTCAGAAGCCAGGTCAATGGCCTTCTGGATGTTCTTTACCGCTGTTGAAGGACTGAGTCCGTCATTGTTGTTGGAGCCGCTGCGGGACACATAATATGTCGGGCCTGAAGCTCGCGGAACAGCCGCACCCACTGATGCGGAACCTGCTTTTTCGACTGCCGTATTCATTTTCTCAGTGGTATTGTTCGCCGCATCCTTGAGTTTCTTCAAGAAACCCTGACCACTGGAAGGTGTCGTCAGAGCCAGAAGAGACACCAGCAAGGCGACATTTCTAAAAATACTTTTCATAAACTGCCCTTATTAGAAATAATAGTTGAGAGAGATACAGAAACCGATGTTCTCGGTACCATAGAGGACAGCGTGACTGCCAGGGCTCACTAGGTCATTGTACTGCTCCACCTTACCTGTCTTGGAAGAGAATCCCTCGAACTTGGTCCAGGTCTGAGGCTGGAAGGTAAACATCACCGGAGTGAATGTCATCGCGCCGGTAAGGGAGAGACGGCCTGTCATGAACCACTCCACACCCATATCGGCACTGACGCCGACACCGTGGATATATCCGACATTGTAACGCTCGGTTGGACGTGCATATGTGATTCCGAGATCCGCCTGGAAATCATTGAGAGTAGCATCTTTTCCGACAGCCGGACGCACCATAGGCATCGTCGAAGGGACACGGTTCTCAGGAGTCATGGTATTTCCGTAATTGAAGCCGAGACTGCCGCCTGCGATAGAGTACGACACATTGAATCCCGCCATGAAACGGAGAGGACCGGTGCCTGCCAGATACTGGAATCCCAATGCGAGACTTCCGCTGTTGAGGTTGGATACTACGGCATCCACCACCTGGTTCCTGGAATCAGGATCGACAGCCTTGGCGAGGTCGTCATCCACATATTCACGATAGTCGATGTGGCTTCCGTTAAGGCCGATTGTCGCGCGGAACGCCCACTTGTCACTCAGATAATATCTGAATCTGAATGCTGCCAGAGGGTCCTGGGAAAGGATGAACATCTGTTTCTTGGACCCGGCCATTCCTTCAATGAACTCGCCGGCGAAGTCGCCGTTGTCAGGCTGCATCTTCAGGCGGTATGAAAGAGTTACAGGGTTGAACGTGACACCGATGGACCAATCGCCCCTCTTCGGTGAGAAACGGGGAGCCTTCCGGATGGTGCCCGTATAGGTCATCATTTCACCGGACTCGCCGCCGTTTCCCTGCGCCTTCGCGCCCATCGAAATTAAAGTCAATGCCGCAAGGCTCATTATCAAGTATTTTTTCATCATATAGTCGATTAAAAAGTTAGCTGCCGACTCCGGTGCCGCAAGCCCATGACTTGCGGACTGGAGGTGCAGAGATGTCATCACTACTGGACCAGGCCGGACTCACCATAATACGCAACAGGCTTCATATCCAGCTTGAAGTAAGCCGCTGTGCCGCAAGACAATGTCTTGGCGATATCAGCATGGAAATAAGCACTGGTCTCTACAGAGCCGCCATTGTCCTTGCTGGTCTTGGCAGTACCGGTTCCCCTGCATTCAACTCTCACCTCAAGAGTCTGTCCTACAGGGCATCCGAGAGTGGTCTCGAAATAACCGTCCTGACGGACCTTGACAGTTTTGAGGGCATATTCCACATTTCCCTTGTCATCTTTCTGTCCGTAGAATATATTCACAGGCAATCCCACCTCTGCAGGAGAAGGGGCCGATCCCGTAGGAGCATATCTGACATGACCGCACACAATGCTCTTAACCGGGATATTCGCCTCGGTAAGGTCAGTCGGATCAACGTGCTCACAGGACACGCATGCGGTTCCTGCCAATGAAGCGATAACCAGAAGTCCTGCAAGACCTTTCATCTTGGCGATGGATATTTTCCTGAATTCCTTGAGCATCGGTTCCAATGCGAGGGAAGCCTTGCGGGCGCGCAATCCTGCTGCCTTGTTTCCCTTCTTCTCCTGTGCTGTAGCGTCGCGAAGCATCGACTCCGCCGCCTTCTTGATTTGTTTCAAAAGTTCTTCCATAATAAAGTGTGTATTAATTGATTATTTAATATAATTTGAAAGTAATAGTTTTCATATTACCGAAATCATCCGAAAAAATAACTCTAGTCCCCATGTTACTAGAAGTAGGATATACCCGTACGTAGTCTGCGTGATACAGGTAATATTCATAAGGATGATCCTGTTTAGCAGAATTAGTAACTATAATTCTAGAGAAACGATATGGCTTCCCGTCAAAATTCAATTTGACGATAATGCTTCCATCTGAAAATAGTTGGCTATCTGGAATATCATCGTGAACAGCACTGCCATCACCATATTTAATATAGGTGGTAGTTTTCTTCATCTGAACATGAAATCTGTCCTCCGAATCGAATTTCACCCATTCACGAATATAGAAACGAGCAGATAGCGCCGTGCCATAATCATCTTTGGCTTCTATTGAATAGTACACAGGTTCTTGATATTTAGTGGGATACTTTTTGGTGAAAACACCAAAGATATTCCAAGGCCTCAGCACATTAATTCTAATGTCATCGAATTCACCGATATAACTATGGTTCTTGCTCTTTTCTATCGCCGACGCCCAAATCTGATCCCAATATGCTTTGTCAACAATAGGTTTTCCTCCTGCAGATGTTGCGATTTTAAGATAGGTGCCTGCATCGTTTTTCAATGGCATACCATCCATCACTTCACTCCAATATCCGCCAGTGGGATCCACATTACCATAACTATAATAGAGTTTGGCGCCGTCCGGGAAATGGAATTTTGCCGAACTGATATATATCTTCTTGACCTGCCCGATTTCGTCTTCCACAGAAATCGGCATAGCTTCCATTTTGCGGTTAGGAGTGAATTCGATGGACATCAACGAACCGGAGCTGTTGTTATTCAGCTTCGTCGTACCATATACGCTACCCAGGACACCGACATTTTCCCACTTCAGGCCGTCATAG
>JALFFZ010000072.1 GCA_022777585.1 Bacteroidales bacterium
TCCTGGTCCAATGTTGCGGATACAGGTCACGGAACCCACGTTGCGGGCACAATTTCCGCTGTCAATAACAACGGTACCGGAATCTGCGGAATTGCAGGCGGGACCGGAAACGGGGACGGAGTGAAGATTATGTCACTCCAGATTTTCGCAGGCGACAGGGGCTGCACCATTGCCAATGAGGTCCGCGCAGTCAAGTACGCCGCTGACAACGGTGCCGTCGTTCTCCAATGCAGCTGGGGATACAATTCCGCCCTGGCAGACCCGCTCTACTACTCCCGCGGATTTGCCTCCGATGAGGAATACGAGGAATATTCCCCACTTGAGAAAGAGGCATTCGACTACTTCATCTACCACGCAGGTGACAGGAACGGTGTCATCGACGGTGGTATAGTGGTGTTCGCAGCCGGTAATGAATATGCTGCAATGGCTTCATATCCTGGAGCTTACAAGGATTATATCTGCGTTTCCTCGCTTGCCGGAGACTTCACTCCTTCCACTTATTCCAATTATGGCCCCGGCGTGGATATCGCCGCTCCGGGTGGAGACAATGACTATCATTGCTCCGAGAAGGGAGGTATCCTTTCAACATTGACTCCTGTCGCCAGCAACGGCCGGATGTACGGATATATGGAGGGTACCTCTATGGCATGTCCTCACGTTTCCGGACTTGTAGCTCTGGGCATTTCCTATGCGACAAGGCTTCACAAACATTATGATTCCCGCGAGTTCAAGGATCTTGTGATCAATTCCACGAGGGAACTTGACAGCCGTCTGACAGGAACAAAGCTCTATCATTTCAACTGGGGCAATGTAGGTGATATCTGCCCGACCCTGGTGGATCTCGGCAAGAGCTACAGGTACAATATGGGTGCCGGTTCCGCCGATGCTCTTCTCCTTCTGAACAATATTGAGAACAGCGGCTCCGAGATTGTGCTGCCTAATGTTTATGTTGCGACCGGAGCGGAGCGCAAGGTCAATGTCGGCCTTTGTTTCGAGTCCGGGCCGTTCACTGCGGAGATAAGCGACTCTTCTGTTGCAAAGGCCACGGTATCAGGAGATTATGTAGTGGTTGAGGGCCTTTCCGAGGGCGTTGCCAAGCTTACGGTGAAGAACGCTTCCGGCAAGAGCCAGACATCTGTGGTGACAGTAAGGGACAATGCTTCCGAGGGAGGCTGGCTCTGATGAAGTTGCGGATCCTCATACTCTCTCTCTTTCTGGCCTTGTCAACTCAGGCGCAGGAAAGGAGGACTATCTTCATTCCGGAGAGAGTATTGGATTCACTGAATGCGCCGGTCATCCCGAAGGACCTTGTTTTCGAATCCGTCAATGCCGACCTGGGCAGTGTCGGGGAGCGGGACGGAGTGGAGATGGTTTGTTTCACGGCTGTAAACCGTTCCGGCAAGACATTGGAAATCAATAGGCTGAATACATCCTGCGGCTGCCTCACGGCCAGGGCTGACAAACTTGTCATCGGGCCCGGGGAGAAAGTGAGCATTACCGCCGGATATCATCCCGAGCATCGTTATGGACCTTTCGGGCAGAGGATTTTAGTCTATGGAGACACTTTGCTGGCCAGGCTTGAAGTCAGAGGGACAGTTATTCCTGAAGGTGGCGTTCCCGGCTATCCAGTCGCAATGGGGCCGCTCCGACTTTCGCGGAGGAAGCTGGTCTTCAGCCAGTCCTCCGAGGAAAGGATAGCAGTTTCGAACATGGGGTCCGATGCATTGACATTGAAAGCTCTCAGCCATTTCCTTCCGGATTGGCTTTCATTCAGGACAGAGCCATCTGTCATCGAGCCGTCCGGGACTGGAGACATTATAATCCGGGTTGACCGGAACAAGATTCCATCCGGAGCGGGGCCTCTCAGGACCAATGTCATCATCGAAGGACTTCCCGGGAGACCGTCCGAGCGCAGCATTGAAGTGGAATTGATTAGATAATATATTGACAATGAAAAAGATATTCGGATTTATATCCTTGATTTCCGCCATCCTGGCATTCCAGGCCTGCGAGGTGGACCACTCATACGAGTCGACAGACGACCCTGTCCTCTCATACTACCAGATTGCCGGTACCTGGAAGCTTTCGGAGTGGAAGGGTGCGGACATGAATGACGGCAGATTCTTCTACATGACATTGGTGAGCAAGGATGCGACGTTCACCATCTGGCACAATCTTGACTCGGCCAGGCCGATAAGCCTCACGGGAACATTCTCAATGGAATACGATGAAGACGAGGGCGTCAATGTCATCAGCGGCCTGTATGACCACGAGTACGGACTCTGGGCCAATGACTACATCGTCACCCTCAAAGATGCCGATTCCATGGTCTGGACGTCGGTTTCGGACCCTGAGGACATCTCCGTCTATATCAGGGCTGAATTGCCTGAAGATATCCAGGGCATCTAGCAGGCTTCCTGTCAGCCTCACAGGTGGTTGGTATTTGAGCTTTGTTTGTATAACTTGAATAATTATGCTATATTCGTGGCATAATACTAATAACCCATTCTATGAGGCTGAAATTTACAAAAATCCTTTGCGCGGCTTTCATTGCCGCACTTGCAGGCTGCTCAGAAGCACCTGAGATTCACATTGTGCCGAATCCTGAATCCCTGGTCAAAGGCGAGGGCGTGTTCAAGATTGCAGGCGCCTCCATTGTTGCCGGCGAGGAACTTGACGCTGAGAGCGCAGTTGTAGCCAACACCTTCGCACAGCATCTTACACTTGTTACCGGAAGAAAATCCGAAGTTGTTGCTTCCGCTGCCGGAAAGGCTGTCGAGTTCGCATTGAACCCTGAGCTCGCCGAGGAGGAGTACAAACTTGATGTCACAAGGCAGGGCGTCCGCATTGAGGCCGCTACCGCTGCCGGTTTCCGCTATGCGACACAGTCCATCGGACAGATGCTTCCTGCAGAATATTTTGGCAAGGAGGCTGCTGCCGGTGCGAAGTGGATACTTCCTGTCGTGTCCATTCAGGACAAGCCGAGATTTGCATACAGAGGCATGCATCTGGATGTCGGCAGGCATATCTTCAGCATTGACGAGGTGAAGAAATACCTGGACGTGATGGCAGCCTACAAGCTCAACAGGTTCCACTGGCATCTTACAGAGGACCAGGGCTGGCGCATTGAAATCAAGAAATATCCAAAGCTTACCGAGATCGGTGCATACAGGGACAGTACTATGGTTGACAAGAACTGGGATCAGTTCGACGGAAAGCGCTACGGCGGATTCTACACCCAGGAAGAGGTCAAGGAAGTGGTTTCCTATGCGGCTTCCCTCGGCATCACCGTTATTCCTGAGATTGACCTTCCTGGTCACATGGTTGCCGCTCTTGCTTCCTATCCTGAGCTTGGCTGCACCGGCGGTCCTTACCACGTACGCCAGATCTGGGGCGTGGCTGACGAGGTTCTCTGCCCGGGCAAGGAGATAACATTCAAGTTCATCGAGGATGTCCTTGACGAGGTTATGGAGCTCTTCCCTTCAGAGTACATCCACATCGGCGGTGACGAGTGTCCTAAGAAGTATTGGGCTGAGTGTCCTGACTGCCAGAAGAGAATCAAGGCTCTCGGTCTCAAGTCCGACAAGAAGCATACTGCCGAGCAGTATCTCCAGAGTTATGTGACCGCACGTGTTCAGAAGTATCTCAACGACCACGGCCGCAAGATTATCGGCTGGGACGAGATCCTCGAGGGCGAGCTCGCAGAGGGTGCTACAGTGATGTCCTGGCGCGGTGCTGCAGGCGGAATCGAGGCTGCAAAGAAGGGCTTCGACGTGATCATGACCCCGAATACCTATATGTATTTCGAC
>JALFFZ010000095.1 GCA_022777585.1 Bacteroidales bacterium
CTCTCGGCACTCAGGTGATGATCCGCATCAGGAAGAAAGTCTTCCCTGGAATCGTCATAAAGAAGCGTTTCTACCAGACAAACTACAAGAAATAATCACATTTTAATTGAATAAACTATGAGCAAAATCATTGAAGGTCTCAAGTACAGCGAGACTCACGAGTGGGTAAAAGTTGAAGGCAATGTAGCCATCGTCGGCGTTTCCGACTTTGCGCAGAAGGAAATGGGCGATATCACATATGTGGATATGCCGGACGTTGACGACGAGGTTTCCAAGGACGAGGAGTTCGGCGCTCTCGAGAGCGTAAAGGCTTCCAGCGACCTCGTCAGCCCTGTCAGCGGTGTCGTTGTGGAGAAGAACGAGGCTCTGGAGGATGCACCTGAACTCATCAACCAGGACCCTTACGGGAATTGGATCATCAAGGTAGAGATGAGCGATGCTTCCGAGCTTGACGCGCTTCTCGACGCTGCCGGATACGCCAAGCTTATCGGGGAATAAGTAACGGCGCAAACAGTCCGCATCAGCGACACTTAAATTGAAAATATATGTCAACATTCTCATATTTTCCTCATACCGAGGATGATATAAAGGAAATGCTGCAGCGCATAGGGGTCTCCTCACTGGATGACCTCTATTCCGATGTGCCTGCCGAGTTCATCTTCAAGGGTCAGTATGACCTTCCGGATGCAATGTCCGAGCAGCAGATCCGCGAGCATTTCGCAGCCCTTGACCGCCGCAATACCAAGCTGAAGATTTTCGCAGGCGCAGGGGCATATGACCACTACACACCTTCAGTCGTGCCTTATCTTGCCGCAAGGTCCGAGTTCAGCACGGCCTACACTCCTTACCAGGCCGAGATTTCCCAGGGAACTCTCCGCTACATCTTCGAGTATCAGAGCATGATCTGCGAGCTGACCGGTATGGAGATTTCCAACGCCTCAATGTATGACGGCCCTACTGCCGCCGCCGAGGCAATGTTCATGGCAATGGCCTGCACCAAGAAGAAGACCAGGGTTCTCCTTTCTGACACCCTTCTTCCGAATGTCCGCAGGGTAGTGGAGACCTACGCCGGATTCCACGGGGTACAGCTCGGCAGCATTGCACAGAAGGACGGCCAGACCTCCCTTGAGTCCCTGAAGGCGGAACTTGCCGCAGGCGACGTTGCAGGCATCATTGTACCGGCTGTGAACCGCTTCGGCATTGTCGAGGATTTCACAGGATTTGCAGAGGCGGTTCACGAGGCCAAGGCCATTGTTGTCGAATATTGCGACCCTTCAGCCCTCGCAGTCATCAGGACTCCGGGAGAATGGGGATTCGACGTCGCTGTGGGCGACGGTCAGTCGCTCGGTCTTCCGCTCAATTTCGGAGGCCCTTACGTGGGCTTCATGGCCTGCAGCAAGGAGCACGTCCGCAAACTGCCCGGACGTATTGTCGGACAGACAGAGGATGCGGCCGGAAGACGTTGCTTCGTGCTCACTCTCCAGGCCCGCGAACAGCATATCCGCAGGGAGAAGGCTACCAGCAACATCTGCTCCAACGAGAGCCTTATGGCTCTGTATGTGACTATCTATCTGTCACTTATGGGACCTGAGGGAATGCGCAAGGTCAATTCTCTCTCATCCTGCGGAGCTCATTATCTCCACGACGAGCTTCTCGCTACCGGCAAATTCGAGGAAGTATTCGACAAGCCTTACATAAAGGAATTTGTCCTCAGGCCGCTCGTTCCGGTAGAGAAGCTTCAGCAGGCTCTTCTCGATGCCGGCTATTTCGGAGCACTCGCGACAGAAGAGGGCTATGTCAGCTTCTGTGTCACCGAGAAACGCACGAAGGCCGAGATTGACGGTCTTGTAGCTGTTGTTAAAGGACTTTAATCAGAGGAGGATACTTGTATGAAATATTATGACAAACTGATATTTGAACTCTCCAAGAAGGGGAGAACAGGTTTTTCTCTTCCTGAGAATGAGTTCTGCGCAAGCCGCAACGGTGGTGTGAAGCCTGCCGGCTGCCTCTGCAAGGCGCTGCCTGACAATCTCCGCCGTTCATCAGACCTCCGTCTTCCTGAGGTCGGCGAGGTGGATGTGGTAAGACATTATACCAATCTTTCCCAGATGAACTTCGGCGTGGACACCGGATTCTATCCTCTCGGAAGCTGTACGATGAAGTACAATCCGAAGATCAATGAGGAAGTGGCATCAATGCCGGGTCTGGCAGCTCTCCATCCGCTACAGCCTGAATCCACGGTTCAGGGAGCCCTCGAGGTATATTACAATATGGAGAAGGCCCTTGCCGCCATCACCGGAATGTCCGGATTTACTTTCAATCCTTGCGCGGGAGCGCACGGCGAGCTGACCGGACTCATGATAATGCGCAAGTACCATCTTCTCAGGGGTGACCTGAAGAGGAACAAGGTGATTGTGCCTGACAGTGCACACGGAACCAATCCTGCCAGCGCCGCTGTCTGCGGACTCGACGTGGTAGTGGTGAAGTCCAATGCTGACGGACTCGTGGATGTGGCTGATCTCAAGCCTCTTCTCGGGGACGACATCGCCGGCATCATGATGACCAACCCTAATACCCTGGGACTTTTCGAACGTGAAATCGGGGAAATCGCCAAGCTCGTGCACGAATGCGGTGGTCTCCTCTACTATGACGGAGCCAATATGAACCCTCTCCTGGGCGTTGTGCGTCCGGGAGATATGGGCTTCGACATCATGCACCTGAACCTTCACAAGACATTCTCCACCCCTCACGGCGGTGGCGGTCCGGGCGCAGGCCCTGTCGGCGTGGCTGCAAGGCTTGAGCACTGTCTCCCTTGCCCTCGCGTTATCAGGGAGGAAGACGGGACATTCACAGTCCTTCACGGCTCGGAGGAGTCTGCAGGCTATGTTTCCGGGTTCATGGGCAATTTCGGCATCATTCTCAGGGCTTATGCCTACATACTTTCTCTCGGCCACCAGAATCTTCTGCTTGCCGGCAAATATGCCACGATTTCCGCGAACTATATCAAGGAGAGCCTGAAGGATTGCTACAAGCTGCCGATTCCTTCAATCTGCAAGCACGAATTCGTGTTTGACGGACTCATCAATGACGGAGCGCACGATGATGTTCCGGGAGCCACTACTCTCGATGTTGCCAAGAGGCTTCTCGACTTCGGCTTCCACGCACCGACCATCTACTTCCCTCTGCTCTTCCATCAGACCATCATGATCGAGCCTACGGAGACGGAGTCCAAGGAGACCATTGATTCGTTCATCGAGGTGATGCGCAAGATTGCCGCAGAGGCTGCCGAGGATCCTATGCTTCTCAAGGCTGCACCTCACAATGCTCCGATCAGCCGTCCGGACGAGACTCGCGCCGCACGCCAGCCGATTCTGAAGTACTGGGACGCATAGCGGATTATTAACAATTAAGCGCGGCGGACTTCTTGTTCGCTGCGTTTTTTAAAATCTTGATACAATGAAAATTACAATAATCGGAGCAGGACCCGGCGGTTACGAAACCGCTGTGGCAGCCGCTGCCAGGGGCATTGAGGTTACCATTATCTCCGATGGTCCTGTGGGCGGAACCTGTCTCAATGAAGGCTGTATCCCGACCAAGTCTCTCTGCCGCAATGCCGAGGTTCTCGAGGATCTCCGCAGGGCTGAGGAATTCGGAATCTGCAATGCTTCCTGGACATTCGATTTCGCCAAGGCTGTGGAGCGCAAGAACGCTGTCATCCAGCAACTCAAGGGCGGTGTGGAGTTCCTTCTGAAGAACAAGCTCATCCGCTTGGTTTACGGCAAGGCTGACTTCAAGGATGCCAAAACCGTGACGGTGACGCCGGCTGACGGGGGAGAGGCAGAGGAGATAACATCGGATTACATTATCATTGCAACCGGTTCCGTATCAGCCTCATTGCCTATTCCCGGAGCAGATCTCGAAGGGGTCATCACATCCAAAGAGATTCTTTCGCTGGACAAGGTTCCGGAGCGTCTCTGCGTGATTGGAGCAGGTGTGATAGGCCTGGAGTTCGCCTCCATTTTCAAGAGCTTCGGTTCGGAGGTCTCAGTGGTCGAGTACTGCAAAGACATTCTCCCTCGTTTCGACACTGACCTTGCCAAGAGACTCAAGCAGACTCTCGGCAAGAGGGGAATTTCCATCGAGACCGCTGCCGCCGTGCAGAGCATCGAGAAAGATGGTGATGTGCTGAAAGTCAAGTATCTGAAGAAGGACAAGGAGTTCGAGGTGGAGGCTGACAAAGTGCTTATGGCCGTGGGCCGCAGACCTAATGTCAAGGCAATGAATCTTGACGCCGCAGGTCTGGAGTGGTCGCCGAAGGGCATTGTCACCGACTCGGACATGAGGACCAATGTACCTACCATCTTCGCCATCGGAGATGTCCGCGGAGGAATGATGCTGGCTCACGTTGCCACATTCGAGGGCTACAGGGCATTGAATGCCATCATTGCCGACAACGGTACCCCGGGCTCGGCTCACGGAGTTGCCGACGGAATCAATCTCGACATTGTCCCTGCAGCGGTATTCACCTATCCTGAGGCCGCAACTGTGGGTCTGACAGAGGATGACTGCAAGAATGCCGGCATTCCGGTACGCTGCCTCAAGTCTTTCTTCAGGTCAAATGGCAAGGCTCTCTCAATGGGCGAGCCCGAGGGCTTCTGCAAGATTGTGGTTGCAGCCCAAGGTGCGGAGAATCCAGGGAGGATCCTGGGTTGCCACATGTTCGGTGCGCATTCCTCCGACATTATCCAGGAGATTGCCGCATTGATGAACACGGTAGCCGACATTGACAAGTTCAAGACCATCATTCACGCTCATCCTACGCTTACAGAGGTGCTGCAATCTGCGGCGCATTCGTAGAAAATAAGGCGGCCGACCGGCCGCCTATTTTTATTATCTTATATTATCTTAGACCTTTGCCTGCTTCTGCGGGTCCTTGAAGAGGATCATGAACAGAACTCCTACCACGAGGGCGTAGGCTGCGAAAACGTACCAGGCGCTGCTCCAGGACGGGTCGGCGCTGTTGTAGACGAAATGGTTCACCACGGCCTGTGCGCTCAATGTGCCAATGGTTGCGCCGATTCCGTTGGTCATCAGCATGAAGAGACCCTGTGCGCTGGAACGTATCTTCTCATCTGTCTTCATGTTGACATAGAGGGAGCCGGAAATGTTGAAGAAGTCGAAAGCCACGCCGTAGACAATGCAGGAGAGGACGAACATCCATACGCCAGGGCCAGGGTTGCCGGCTCCGAATAGCCCGAAGCGGAATACCCAGGCGAACATTGCGATGAGCATAACCTTCTTGATGCCGAAGAACTTCATTGCAAAAGGAATGAGGAGAATGCAGAGAGTCTCGGAAATCTGCGAGATGGAGATGAGGGCATTGGCATTCTGTGCTCCCCAGGTGTCTGCGAACTCGGGAATATCCTTGAAATGGGTGATGAAAGGATTGGCGAAGCCGTTGGTAATCTGGAGGGATACGCCGAGCAGCATTGAGAAGATGAAGAAAATGGCCATATCCTTCTTCCTGAACAATGTGAATGCCCTCAGACCGAAAATGTCCACGAAGGAAGGGGTCTCCCCGGATGCCTTGTTGACCGGGCAGGCAGGCAATGTCAGGGCGTAGAGGCAGAGCACGATTCCGAGAACACCGGATGTGAGGAACTGGTTGTAGGTCATCTGGAACTGCACTCCGTCAATCTTCATGAAGTTCACGAAGAGCATGCTGCAGATGAAGCCGACAGTTCCGAAGACCCTGATTGGAGGGAAGTCCTTCACTGGGTCAAGCCCGTATTTCTCGAGACCTGAGTAGGCCACGGAGTTGGAGAGGGCGATGGTAGGCATATAGAAGGCCACGCTGAGCGAATAGAGGGTGAACAGCGTGCCGAACTGTGCGCCGGCTCCGGCAGTCATTCCGTAATAACCGGCCGCCAGCATTCCAAGTCCTGCAATGCCGTGGCAGAGGCTGAGCACCTTCTGGGCCGGGATGAATTTGTCAGCCACGATTCCGATAATGGCCGGCATGAAGATGGAAACGATGCCCTGCATCGCATAGAAGAGTCCGATTTTGGAGCCCAGGCCTATGGAGACCAGATAACTTCCCATTGAAGTGAGGTATGCGCCCCAGACGGCATACTGGAGGAAGTTCATGATGATCAGCCTGATGGTGATGTCTTTATTTTTCATATTGTGTAATGTTTAGTAATCCTCAAATAATAACCTGCATCATCTTTGAAAATCTTTTCGGTCCATATTTCCTCCCTCATCAGTCACATAGCTACGGCTATGCTCCTTCTTCGGGTGAAAATCTGACCTCGAAAATCCAATTCAAATCTGACGCAACTTATTTTTTTCA
>JALFFZ010000169.1 GCA_022777585.1 Bacteroidales bacterium
CGGCAACATAGGACAGGAGTACTCCGATACCAGACATAACGCAGGATTTATGGTATTGGATGCCTGGGCTCAGGCATCCAATACTGTTTTCACCACCCAGCGTTACGGAGATGTGGCGGAGGTATCCTTCAAGGGCAGGAAGATAACCCTGCTCAAGCCTTCCACGTATATGAACCTGAGCGGAAATGCCATAAGGTACTGGATGACTAAGCTTAAGCTTCCGGTGGAAAACCTCCTCGTTATCTGTGATGACCTCAACATCCCATTCGGAACACTGAGAATGAGGAAGAAAGGCAGCGACGGAGGGCATAACGGGCTCAAGAACATCCAGGAACTTCTCGGCACACAGGATTACGCCAGAATCAGGGTCGGCATCGGCAATGATTTCCTGCGGGGAGGCCAGGTGGATTTCGTGCTGGGCAAGCTGGACGAGGAGGAACTCAAGGCAATGCCGGAGATATGCGCCAAGGTAATCGAGGGGGCGAAAAGCTTCGTTTTCTGCGGCGCTGACAGGGCTATGAACAGTTTCAATACCAAACCTCAGAAGCAGATTTCAAAGGAATAGAAAATTTTTCAATTTTTTTTGATGAACGATGCAACATTACACTTGAAGATTGCATCTAGGCTTTAGGTTTAGGTTTTAGTACACGTCTTAAGGCGGACGATGAGATTTTTGTCGGGATGACAAGAATTCTCGTCCGCCTTTTCTTATCCTTCCGGCTGAATAGCGGAACCTATGTGGCATGAACAGCTCCATACGCATATTTATCGCATATTTATCGTATATTCAATTAAATAATTTTTGCATTTCTCAAATATAATCAGTAATCTTGCACATAGTTGCGGAGCAGTTCAAAGTCCGCATGACGTGTACTGAGATATGAAAGGAAACAAAATCTGCATTCTGCTGTCCCTGTTGATTACGGGATATGCGGCTATGGCCAAGCAGGCTTATCCGGGTACGATTACGCTCCGGCAGCCTGACGGGACCGTCATTCAAGCCAAGATTCACGGCGATGAATTTTTCCATTACGTAACTGATTCCGAAGGACGGGTGCTCAAGAGGGGTCAGGACGGATTCTGGTGTTACGGACGATATGACGTGAATGGAGTACTGAGCAGCACGGGGTACATTGCCGGGTGCAACGTCCCGTCTTCCATCATGTCCGAAGCGACGATAATACCGGAAACTGCCATTATGCTCAGGACTGCTGAACTTCGGCTGCAGCATGCCGAGGCCATCAGGAGTGCGGCACTCGCCAATTCCCGGGCGGCAACAAGGGCGGACTCGAAGATTGTCGAGAGATGCCTGATCATTCCTGCGGAGTTCAGCGACAAGAAGATGACATTCAAATATGAGGACTTCAAGGATCTCGCCTCCAAGATAAAGGGCTATTTCCAGGATCAGTTCCCCGAAAACTACGAATTCATATTCGACGTATCCCCTATTGTCACATTGAGCAATGGCTACGCCGAATACGGCAGCAACGGCAATGACGGCAGCCAGGATGCCTACAATGCCTGCAAGGCTGTCGGAGAGGCTTGTGAGCTGGCAAATGCCGCAGGAGTAGATTTCTCCCTTTATGATGTCAACGAGGACGGGAAGGTGGACAATGTCTTCCTCATCGTGGCCGGAAAGAACGAGGCGGAAACCGGAATCGACGATCTTATCTGGCCGCATTCCTGGGATGTGACTTACGGCAATGTAAGACTCACCCTCAACGGAAAGGAAATCAGGACCTATGCCGTATCGTCGGAATACAGCTTGCGCACATCCGACAATTCGTTCGGCTTCGCAACCATAGGCACATTCTGCCACGAATTCAGCCACGTGCTTGGCCTTATGGACCTCTACGACACGGACTACGACGCGAACGGCTCAGCCAACGCCGCATGGACCGAGACCGCCCTGATGGTCGGCGGCAACTACAACAATGACGGACAGACTCCTCCGTGCTACAATGCCATTGACCGCGACATGCTCGACATCGGACAGCGCGAGACACTTGTCCCGGGAAACTACGAGCTCGAGCCTATCAGGCTGAACGGCAGATACTTGAGATACGACACCCCTACCGAGGGCGAGTATTATCTCATAGAGTGCAGGGACAATGAGGGCTGGGACGAATTCATAGGCGGAAGCGGTCTTGCCATCTACCATATCGACAAGTCCCAGAACATGAGCGGCTACTCCAGCTATATGAGGAAGAATGTTACTGCAGCCACGAGATGGTGGACCAACGAGGTCAACTGCAACACCACCCATCTCTGCGCAGACATGATGGAGGCAAATCCGAAGGCCAGGAAGCCCAACCAGATATTCTTCCCATACACGACAAACAACAGCTTCACCTTCGCCTCAAATCCTGCCTTCATCTTCTGGGACGGAACCAACGCCCCGCTCTGCATCACGGGCATCACGAAAAAGGACGGAAATATAGTTTTCAAGGTCAGCGAAACTACGGCGGACAAGCCTGCCGAGCCGGAGGAACTGAAAGTCGACGCATTCCAGACCGACGCCATAATCAGCTGGAACTCAAACGACCCTATGACATATTCAAAGGCATTGCTGACCTACGGGCCTGCCGGAAAGGAAGGCAAGACAATAGAAGTGGAGAAGTATTCCGACGGATTATATGCTGTCGATATTGAAGATCTGGAGCCTGCAACGGCATATACGGCGAAAATCGTCTTCGACCTGGACGGGATAAAGGGCAGGGAGGAAAGCATATCCTTCACCACAAAATCCGTCTATGAGGGCGGCAAGCCGTATATCTATCTCAAGGACATCGAAGGCAGGAACGAGGACGGAAGCTTCAGCACATATTCGCTCCTTCCTCTCAAGCTGTTCAACTGCTTCGATGCGCAATCCGTGACCTGGTATCTGGACAAGGAAAAGATTTCCACGGGAGGCAACTGCTACTATACTCCTGAAAAATCAGGAAGACTTAAAGCCGAAGTCATTTTCAATGACGGAAGCAAGGATATAATAATCAAGGAAATAGAGGTAAAATGAGACGATATGCAAAACTTGCTGCGGCATTTACCGTCGCCGTGGCCGCACTGATGGCGTCAGGCTGCAGACAAGAGGTCGGGCCGGATCCTTCATTCACCACTTCGAACACGATAATGCTCAATATCGACGGCAAGGACATGATGGTCTATGACCCGGTCACCTGCCAGCTGGCATTCAATGCCAGTCTCCGCGAGTTCAGGGTAATGAATGACAACATGTCCGAGTTCTTCTGTCTGACCTGTGAAGAACTTCCGACCGCCGTCGGCCAGACGATCAGATGCGATTTGAAATATCTCGGGCCGAATACCAAGTCAGCCTACAATTGCAAGGGTGCCGACTTCAGTGTCGAGCTCATCGGCGACGAAGGCACCATCTGGCTATGGTGCGGAAAGAAGAAAATAGCCGTCAGGGTCAAGATGCTCTCCTGAGCAATCCGAAGGAATAATCTTAAAGGAGCTTTATCCACGCCAATCAGCGGTGAAGATAAAGCTCCTTTTCCAAATCATGCAAGGGAAATATGGAAATTCCTGTAATGTGGGCCGAAGCGTTCGAAGGCCGCACGGTCCAGTGCCTCGCGGTCATCCGGATGGGCAATGCTGATGAGAAGTTTGGCCCTTTCCTGCAATGACTTGCCATAGAGGTCAACCGCACCGTATTCAGTCACAATCCAGTGCGCATCGGCGCGCGGAGTCACAACTCCCGCTCCGGTATTCAGAACAGGGACAATCTTTGACTGGCCCTTCCTTGTCCGGGAAGCGAATGCTGTCACGGATTTTCCGCCCTCGCTCATTGTCGCACCCTTCACGAAATCCACCTGTCCACCGGTTCCGGAGAAGATTCTGGTACCGATGGAGTCGGCGCTTATCTGCCCGGTCAGATCCACCTCGACGGCGGAGTTGATGGCCATCATATTCGGATTCTGCGCGATAACCCAAGGGTCATTGGTATATTTGATATCCTTCATAAGGACATCCGGATTATGGTCAATGAAGTTGTACACCTCCTCCGAGCCGAGGAGGAAGGAAGCCACCACCTTGCCGGTGTCAATCTTCTTGCAGCTTCCGTTGATGACACCCTTCTTTATCAGGCCGAGAATTCCGTCGGCGAACATCTCAGTATGGAGGCCAAGATTCTTATGGTCGGAAAGGGCGACAGCAAGAGCATTCGGGAGAGCTCCGATACCCATCTGCAGGCAGGCTCCGTCCGGGACCAGCTCAGCGCAATTCTTTCCTATGAGCTGCTCCACCTCGTCAGGCTGGGCGAAATCCTTGGTCACCAATGGAGTATTGTCATAAACTATATAGTCAATGAGATCCGGGCTCACAAGGTCACCGTAGGCGAAAGGTACATTCTCATTGACAACGGCAATCACCGTTCCGGCACTTTCAATGGCAGCGAGCGAGCAGTCAACGGATGTTCCGAGAGAGAACATCCCGTTCTCATCAGGACGGGAAACCTGGACCATCGCCACATCGCACCGCAGGGCGCCGCTCCTGTAAAGCTTCTGGGACTCGCCGAGATGGACCGGAAGATAGTCTGCGTATCCGGCATTGACATTGGCCCTGACATTAGGCCCCAGGAAGAAGCCCTGGTCGAAGAAGATTCCCTCGTAGGCAGGGTCGGAATAGGGTGCCGGTCCCTCAGTATGGAAATGATGGAAATGAAGATCCCTTACATCCCCGGCATCAGCCCTGCGGCACAAAGCCTGAATGAGTACGTGAGGCACACTGGCCACGCTGCTGAGATGAATGTGGTCTCCTGTACGGACAGCCATTACTGCTTCGTCGGCTGTGACTGTTCTTGGTTGTTTCATAAAAAAGTTGGCGATTAGTATTAGTTATCATTCGGTTGTTCATGGAAAAGATCCCTGACAGGCAGGGCGGCGGAATACCTCTCCCTGAGCCTCTTGAAAAGGGAAGCGGTATAGTTGGTGAAGCCCGGCCCCTTCCAGGTGCTGGTGTTCGTGACCATTATCCAGCATTCTCCGTCAGGATAATATTTGACCAGGGCTGAAGTTCCGGACAATGTGCCCGTCCTGGTCCACTCCCCTGTCGGCTTGGTATCGTTCCATCCGAGCGAATACGTCTCCGGGTCAAACCATTCCGTCATTGCCGCGACACTTTCACGGGAAATGATGTCCGGGACTTCAGGCCTGCCGTCGATGGAGGCCACAAACCTGGCCAGCTCCGGCGTAGAAGTCACCCAGGCACCCGCTCCGGACAATGACCTTATGTCGCTGCCGCCGTAGCATCTTTCCACCAGGCGGCCGCTGTTGTTGAACTCCTCGACCAATAAAGTATCGGCGCCATTGTAGTATTTCACCTCGCCGGGATATCTCTCCTCATAGTAGTTGTGGGCTATATGCATGTCGAAGCATCCCGCCGGAACAAGGACGCTGTCCCTCATATATGTCTCATAATCAAGGCCTGATACTTCCTCGACAATCTTGCTCAGAAGGAGGTAGCCGAAATTGGAATAATACTGGCTCGTGCCCGGACGGAAGCGGAGTCTCCGCCTGAGATAAATCCGCATCAGCTCAATGTTGTCCGGAGGCGTATCCAGATGATTCTGTATCATTATCGTACGTG
Source organism: Bacteroidales bacterium (assembly GCA_022777585.1). Taxonomy (GTDB): domain Bacteria; phylum Bacteroidota; class Bacteroidia; order Bacteroidales; family UBA932; genus Cryptobacteroides. The sequence goes on from JALFFZ010000169.1 coordinate 5,605, forward strand.
TGGAGAACATGGGATCCCCTCCGCTTGCCGTGAAACCTCCTTTGTGACGCAGCAGGTCCTCTACAGTTATGAGATTGTACAGAGGATCCTTCATCACGGAGGTGTAGGTCGTGTCCCTCAATATGCCGGAAGGCCCGAAAACGGTATCCTTCAGATGCAGCCTGCCGGCCTCCTGAAGTTTCATTATCGCCGTGGCTGTCAGGAGTTTGGACACGGATGCAACTCTCATTATGCAAGCCGGGGACATCTCCACCCCTTTCTCCTTGTCAGCCCAGCCGTAACCCCGGCTGAGGAGCAGGGAATCATTGCGCATAATGGAAAGGGAAACGCCGCGGAGACGCCAGTAGGCCATATATTTTTCGATGGCTGCATCCATCCCTCTCAAGCCTGGAATATCGGCAGTATCATTGGCAATCACCTCATTGAGCCGGACAGGAACCTCCGGGACTTCTTCCTGCCCGATCGACGAGGAATTGAGCGACACGCAGATGCCGGCGAGCACAAGTATCGCAACCAATGACAATGCAGCCCCTGCCCGTTTCAGCTTCATTTCTCCCCTCCTCCGATTTTTCCGGCGCGGCGGCCGAACTCGATTATCATATCCGCTGTCTCTTCAATCCCGAGAATTGAAGAGTCTATGCACAGATCGTAGTTGGATGCCACGCCCCAATGTCCGAAGGTGAAATAGTTGTAATAGGTTTCCCTGCGGGAATCCTCCCTGGACATCATCGACTCGGCGTCATCGGCGGAAATGCCCAGACGTTCTGAAATCCGCGCAATCCTGTCTTCGTCCGGGGCAGTGATGAAAACGTCCAGACAGTTCATATCCCTAAGTATATAGTCAGCGCAGCGTCCTATGAAGATTGCGGGGCCATTCTCCGCTATGGATCGGATCACGTCGCCCTGAATCCTGAAAGCACTGTCATCATTGACATAATTGCCTGTAAAAGAGGCTATTCCTGTCCCGATGAATCCGGACATTCCGAAGAGGCTCCTCTTCTCATCCTTGCGGGCGAAAAGTTCCTGGCTGAATCCGCTGCGGCGGGCCGACTCCGCTATGAGCTCCCTGTCATAGACCGGGATGCCGAGCTTCTCACCGAGAGCCTTGGCGACGAGATATCCCCCGCTGCCGAACTGTCTTCCTATATTTATGATGATATTGCCCATAATTACAATGTTTCAGATTTTGCTGCCGAGGATGCCCGGGTCGTCACCGTCATTGAGACGTCTGAGTTTCCGTATAAGTCTGATTACCAGAGTGGTCGTCAGGACGATGGCCAGGGAATCGGCAATCGGGAACGAGAGCCATACACCTATGTGACCGCAGAACACTGGCAGGAAATAAATCAGCGGCACCAGGAAGAGAAGCTGCCTGGAAAGAGAGAGCAGGATGGACTTGTGAACCATTCCGAGACATTGGAAAAGATTGGTGGAGACCATCTGGAAACCGACTATCGGAAGGCAGATGTTCATCATTCTCAATCCGTTGACAGCCAATGCCTTGAGTTCAGGTTCCGAAGTGAACACGGAAACCGCCGGGCCAGGAATGGCCTCGGACACTATGAATCCAAGGGAAGTGACTGCGGTAGCGCAGATCACGGTAAGTCTGTACACTTCCTTGACTCTGGTGTATTTCCTTGCCCCGAAATTGTATCCGGCAATCGGCTGCATTCCCTGGTTGAATCCCATATTGACCATTATGAAGAGGAAGGAAATCCTGTTCACTATTCCGTACGCACCGATTGCAAGGTCGCCTCCGTACTTGAGCAGCTGCTGGTTGATCAGCATCGTGACAATGCAGGAGGCAGAGTTCATCAGGAAGGGCCCCATTCCTATCGTCAGGGAATCCAGGGCCACCTTCAGGTCAAGCCTGAAATCCTTCAGCCTCGCCGGAAGATGCAGGAAATTCTTCTGGTCGAAGAAGAACCACAGAGTATAGGAGAGGGCGAGACATTGGCAGATCACCGTCGCCAGGGCCGCTCCCTTTATGCCCATTCCGAAACCGAATATGAATATCGGGTCCAGTACCGTATTGAAAAGCACAGTGAAAATTGTCAGTCCCATTGCCATCTTTGGATGTCCCGAAGCCCTGATGACATTGTTCAGGCCGAAATACAGATGGGTCACCACATTGCCGAGCAGGATTATGAACATATAGTCCCTGGCATATGGCAATGTGTTTTCGCTGGCTCCGAAGAAGCACAGGATAGGAGACAGGAAGGAGATGGTGACGACTGAGAAAATGAGGCCGATGATGATGTTCAGCAGGAACTCGTTGGTAAGGACCTTCCCCGCGGCCTTGTAGTTGCGCTGGCCCAGGAGCACGGACAGCATGGTGGAGGCGCCCACGCCCACAAGGGTTCCGAGGGCAGTGGAAAGGTTCATCAGCGGGAATGTGACAGCAAGGCCCGAGATGGCATAATGTCCCACCCCCGGTATATGCCCGATGAAAATGCTGTCCACCATATTATACAATGAAGATGCGGTCATGGCTATGATGGCCGGGACCGCATATTGCATCAGAAGCTGACGCACATTCTTCTCACCGAGTTCTGAAGGTACTGCCGCTGCCATTCCTAGTCCTCAGGTTCGTCAACTATCTCGATTTCAAAGAGAAGCGGAGCAAACGAAGGGATTCTCCTGCCACTTCCTTTATAAGTGTATCCGTAAGGGGAATAGAACAGGCCGACACCCTTCTCATAATGCCTCATCTCCCAGAGAGTGAGCTGGAATCCGGTAATTACTGAGGTAGCGGAGGAACTGTCTCCCATCGTGAGGTCATAATAATGCTCGCCCCAGTTCACCGCTACCGGCTCGTATGTTCTGGACGAACTGTAGACATTGTAGAACTTCGCCGTATCCTGAATGGTGGTATCGAACACCTGTCCGTTCAGAAGGCGACCGGTATAATTGATGTAGACTGTCGTGTCTGAAGAGAATGCATTGGTATCTGTCGGCTCCTTGAGCTGCTTGTAATAGAAACCGTAGGAGAGAGAGTCCACACCGTCGAGATACTTGTGGGTGAATTTTTCCAATGAATCCACCTCCGACTTGAGTATGTCCGAAGTGGAAGCGACGAGTTCCACCTCGTAGATGGAATTCGCATACGAGGACTCGTCGTCCTTGTGCTTGAGATAGTCGGAAGCCTTACTGTAGCGTTTCGTTGTCATGAGCCAGGCCGGAATGGCTGCCTTGCGTCTGCCTCCGACCGTCATCCCATTGAGCATATCCTCAACACCGGCAGGGAGGAAACCCTCACTTACGATCCAAGTCTCAGGGCCGTAATAATTGGCCTTGTCATATATGCCCACCTGCTGGGCCACCTTCTCAAAGTTCGTGGATGTGATGTTGCCTTCAAGATCAGTAACCGTGTATCTGACATATACATACGGTTCCTCCTCCGGGTCATGGATCTCCCCCTGGGACTCATTGTCCTCAATGAGATATGCACCAAGGGATGTCGGTACGGACTCCGGATGGTTTATCTCAATCCACGCGTCGAAAAAGGCTTTCTCGTCATCATAAGGTTGCGACTTTTCTGATTTGGCGCAAGATACGACAATGATGGCCGCAGCGGCAATCGTAAAGTTTCTCTTAATTCTATCTGTCATCATTCAAAAATTTTCTCGTTATTCATTGGCTATGCTCTCGACCCATACGTGATAAGCCAGGGCTGCATTTGCAGGAATCGTGCCTAATGGCTTCTTTCCGAAGCCGTATTCTCCGGAAAAGAGAATATAGCATTCCTGACCCGCTCTCACACCCTCCAGGCCATATCTGAGTCCATCGACAAGATCGTCATTGCCAATGTTCAATGTCAGGATTTCAAACTGGTTCTCCCCGCTGATCTGCCACTTCGAGGTCTCCGCGACCTCCTCGCTGTTGGTTGCGAAAAGATTGGACTCGGACACTGAAGAACTGTTCAGCACGTAGCCGGCATAGTAGAATGAAACCAGCCCCCCAGTCTCCAGACTGTCCCCATGGCCCGGAACCACGACTACCCTCGTCACTCCCCTGTGCTGCACGACATAAGCAGTATCCACCTTGGAAAGAATGTTCTTCGCGAATGACTCGATATTTGTCTCCTGCTTGGTAATCATTGACTTGCGCTGCTCCTTGGTACAGGAAAGCGTCAGCAGGACCACAATGGTGGCTATTGCAAGAATCCTTCTCATACGTAACCCTCCTCCTTGAACAATTCATCAGTCACCCTTTCGATATAGGCGGCAGCCGCTTCAGGCGCAGCTATGTCCTGAGGGAAAAAGAGCCGGCCCCCTGAGGCATTCTCGTGTCCTCCGCCATGGAAATAACGGGTTGCGCAGAGATTGGACGAGTACCCCTTCTTGGAGCGCACCGAGACACGGAAGAATCCGTTTCCGTCAATCTTGAGGAAGAGGCTCATTTTCACCCTGCCGATGGCAAGAGGCAGATTTACAAAGCCCTCGGTCTCCCCCTCCAGTATGCCGAATCTCTCCGCGATATCTGAGGTGACGACCATGTATGCAACGCCGGCATCCGTAATTTTCATATTCTCATAGAGTAGCCAGCCCATCATCCTGAGGCGGTTCTCCCTGTATTCGTTGAAAAGTTTCTGCAGAATGCCGTCCCTGTCAACGCCGGCATCCAGAAGGCCCGAGGCCATTGCAAATGTGGAAGGATATACAGAGTTCGAGAAATTGTTCGTATCGGTTGTCATTCCGGTCATCAGGGCCTCAGCAGATGACCTTGGCAGCCTGGACACATTCCCGGCAACATCCGGGAGGGCGAGAAGTATATTATAAAGGAGTTCGCTGGCAGACGATACCTGCGGTGTGGAGAAAACCAGATCGTATGCCTCAACGTCCGGGTTCAGGTGATGGTCAATGAGCACCTTGCTGGCGGATGAGGACCTCATCATATCCTCAAGCACGCCGGTTCTGGTGAATGAATTGCAGTCAAGGCAGAATATGAGGTCCGCAGACACGACAGCGGTCCTGCATCCCTCAGGTGCAGTCACTGCATCCAGAACAAGGGACTTGTCCGAGCCTGCCGCAACGAAGGAAATCGTGTCCGCAAGCGGTTCAGGATACACAATCCTGACATTCTCCTTGCCCCTTGACCTGAGATAGGACAGCAAGGCATTGGTGCTTCCTGCCGCATCCCCGTCCGGATGGATGTGGGCAGTGATGACAATCCCCTTCGCTCCTTCAATCAAGGCATCGAGCTTTTCTATATCTGATGTGCAAATGTTCATATTGATATGTTTCGGATTGCAAATTTACTAATAAATATTGCAATTCATAAATGAAATTCATAACTTTGTGGGAACTGTTGAGAAAATAATAAAAACTCACAATAATGAACGGAATAGTTAAAAAGATTGTCAGCGTATTGCTGCTTTTCGTCATCGCCGGCCTTGTATATGTAATCGTACAGAGCGTGATGCAGCCAGTAAACTTCAACAAGCAGATGGAGTACCGCAAGGGAGTGGGCGTACAGAGGATGAAGGATCTCCGTACCCTTCAGGAAGCCTACAAATCCGTTTACGGAAAGTTCTCCCAGTCTGCTGACTCACTTGCAGACTTCTACAAGAACGGACAGATGGAAGTTTTGATGCAGATCGGTTCAAATGACGACTCAGTGGCAGTTGCCAATACCGAGAAACTCAAGAAGTCTTCCAGGGGCAAGCTCACTCCTGAGATGATGTACAAGCTCTATCAGGAAGGACAGAACCTCGTGTTCTCAATCTCCAGCAAGATCAATGTCAGGGACACCATCTTCAAAAACAGATCTGACTTCAACATTGACTCACTCAGGTACATTCCTTTCTCACAGGGCGACACCATCCAGATGGATGCGATCATCAAGGAAGTATCCGGTGTGAAGGTTCCTCTCTTCGAGGCCAGAATGCCTTACAAATCCCTCCTCAAGGGTCTTGACAATCAGCTCAGAATCAATCTCGACGCTGACTGCAGGGCTTCCAACAGATATGAAGGCCTTCAGGTCGGCAGCATCTCCGCGCCTAACAACAACGCAGGAAACTGGGAATAGAATTGATGCAGAATACAAATACAAACTCCGGAATATCCATTCAAGTTTCCTTGAGTGGATATTCTTTTAAGGTGGAGGGTGATCACGGCAGCGGCAGATGGCTGTCCGGGGCGGAAATGTTCACGACCCCTGAATTCCAGAAACGCTACGGACAGGTGAGGATCTCTCTCCTGACACATAAGTGCACACTGGTCCCGGAACAGTTCTTCGATTCAAAGGAGGCTGGAAGAATGCTCTCAGATGTTGTCAAGACCGGTGACAATGACATCGTGGACTATATCAGAGTAGAACAGTTTGGCGCAGTCCTGATATTCTCCAACAGCATCGGGGAGACCCTGTCCCGTGCCATTTCCCAATCCGTTCTCACAGAGGACGGCTTCAAGGCAAGGGTTCTGCCTGAAATGTACTACATCCTGGAGAGCCTGGAGAAATGCCCGGAATACAACAAGATTGTAGCCTCATGGGCAGACGGCTATCTCCACCTCGCCATCGGGCAGGGCAGGAATCTTATGCTGGCCAACATCTTCAAGGCTCCGGATTTCACAACGGCAGAGTACTTCATCTTCAATGCCCTGAAGAAACTCCAGCTCAATCCTGAAATGTCCACCATTACATTCCGCACACCACTCGGAGAGGAAGAGGAGATGTCGCTTTACAGATATTTCCGTTCGGTGGAGAAAATCTAATTCATACTTCTATGCGCATTATCGGCGGAAATCATAAGGGCAGGACAATACCTGTACCTCAGGACTTCAAGGCGAGACCGACCACAGACTTCGCCAAGGAGGCCCTTTTCAATGTTCTCGACAGCGAGTACGAGTTTGAAGATTTGAAAGTCCTGGACCTTTTCAGCGGGACAGGGGCCATATCCTACGAGTTCGCATCCAGAGGGGCAGGACGGGTATGGTCTGTGGAGATGAATCCGCAATACTCTGCATTCATCAAGACAACAGCAGCCAAGATCGGATTCTCCAACATCACTGCCGTGCATCATAACGCATTCGATTTCATTGAATTATGCCGGGAGAAATTCGACATTGTCTTTGCCGATCCACCTTACAGCCTCGAGGGCGTGGAGACATTGCCGGACAGGATTCTCGGAGCAGGCCTGGTCTATCC